>CANQPY010000001.1 GCA_947625835.1 uncultured Clostridia bacterium
AAAAAGACCCACAGCACCTGAAGAAATTGAAGATTATGAAGAATTAAGAGATACCTATGGTAAGACAGTTGAAATTATAAGTTGCTCTATTTTCATTAAAGGGAACAGTCCTATAGATACATTTGATAAATCATATTGGGAAGTTGAATTTAATGATGGTACAGAGATGTCAGGTGTAGGTGGCTACAATATTGATCTCTATGATTTCTTTAATGGTAGACTTAATATCGATAAACCTCTTTATGAAGATACGGTTAAGACAAAGAAAGGATGGGTAAATAAAGGTAAAGCAGGTACCCATGGAACATTCAAAACCAAGAAAGCAGCAGACGCACAGAGAAGAGCAATGTTTGCTTCAGGATATAAAGGTGAATCACTAGAAGAAGATCTTGATGAACCAGATATTGCAATTGAAGAAGATGACTACACTCTAGATGAAAAAACAGGTAATATTTCGGTAGATAAGCAAGTATTTGATGATTTTGTAAAAGATAGTTATATTAGGATTCATTTTACTGACGACAATGATGATGACAGTTACATTGAGTACAAAATGATTGATGAGACAGAAGACGCAATTATCATGGAATATCTAGGTGGTCCTTATGGCCAAATGGACGAATCAATGGACACCAATTTAACTATCGAAGTTACAGAAGATGATATCAACTTCTTTGACGAAGAAACAGGTGATATAATTGTCGATAAAACAAAATTCATCGATAAAGAAATCAAAGAAGGCGACTATATAACCATCAAATTTGTAGATGAAACTGAAGATACAGATACTCAAGATTACAAGTTCATAAGAGAAACAAATGATGGATTTCAGCTTGAATGGATTGGGACTAAAGAACTTCATGAAGACTTCCAAAAAGCAACAGTAGAAACAGGTGAATCAATTTTAAGTATGGAATCTGATGATAGCGGAAAAGTTACAGTAACTTCAGAGCCTCGCAAAATTGAAGAAAGTGGAGATGAGATGATAGTTCCAGTTTCAAATGGGACAAAAACAGAGATTGAAATAAATAATTCTGAAGAAGAAGTTACAGACGAAACCGAAGAAACCTCTGAAGAAACAGCAACAGAGGAAGAAGTTGTAGAAGAAGAACCTACATCAGAAGAAGAAACAGCTGAAGAAGAGACGTCATCTGAAGTAGAAGTTGATGAATTTGAAGAAAGCTATTTTAGCACTTTAGGTAAAAAGTATCTTCAAGAAGTTTACAATAATGTAGATGATTTTATCACTACAAAAGGTGCAATTGATGGTAATAAAATTAAATTAGAAGGAATCATTACTTTCAATTCAGGTAAGAAAGTTAAAACAAACTTTGTATTTGAAGGTAAAGAAATCACCAAGAAGGGTAAGGTCAGATTTTTAGGTGAAAATACCCAAATTACAGCTAAGAAAAACGCATTTACATTAAGTGGAACAATTAAACAAGGTAAACTTTTTGTAGAATCTCTCAATTACAATTACAGAGCAAAAGATGCAGTTACAGGAAAAGTTGTAAGAGAATATGGTACAGTTAAGAGATAATGAATATCTCTTTTTCAAATTAGTATAAAATATAAAAAGGAATAATTTCTAATATGGCAAATTTATATGAATCAATGAATAAATATTTCGAGAACAAATATGGTGAAAACCTCGATAATATTGAGAAAGTAGAGAAAAAATCTCTTAACGAATCTAAACAAAAACTTGGCGCTAGTAAAGCTGCAATGCAAGAAGGTATCAGATCCCGTAAATCAATGAAAGAAGCACGTGGTCGTACCTCTGGTAAATTTACAGTTCAGAAAGCACTTTTAGATGCACATCTTGATTTACCTTCAGATCTAAGCCCTGAATCTCAGAAGACAGCTGTTAAGAAAGCACTTGATGTTCTTAAAAAGGCTCAAGCAGCTGCAGAAACAGATGCTGAAAAGAAACAATATGACAGAGCAATTAACATTTTAACAAATAGACCTACCCCTGTGGCTTTCAATTCCCTTGGTGCTTGGTATAGTGGTATTTCCATGGCTGAGCAGATGGCTAAGAAAAAGAGAATCGTAAAGGAAAGTATCAGATCCCGTAAATCAATGAAAGAATCTGTAGAAGACTGGGAAGATAGAGTTGTGAAAACGGCCGAGGATGTAAGAGATTTATTCCATGAAATCACTGCTGTAGATGATGATTATGATGATGTTTTCGACCAATTATTAGACCTTCATAAAGATCCAAGTGAAGATCATATCTGGGGTGAAGGCTATAGATTGTTCTTAAAAGATATGGGTTATGGCGATGATTACAGAGATTACGATAATTGGGAGGATGAAGATGATGAAGACGAAGATGTTGATGAATCCCTCAAACGCACTCCTAAATTCAGAGTCAATCGTAGAAAAGTTGAATCCCTCAAATCAGCCCCTAAACGCCATAAATTAGGAGAATCAAAGAAAATTGTTTCCCGCAAAGCAATGAAAGAAAGCCTTGGTACCGATATCGATAGATATCAAAAATATGTAGATTATGATATGAAACACTTTGGTAAAATTTCAGATAAAACCCAAGCTTTCATTGATAAAGCAGGTCTCCAAGTAATTAAAGACAAATACGGTGATTATGAAGTTACAGCAGGCCATTACGATGAAGATATCAGATCCCGTAAAGCAGTAAAGGAAGATCCCGGTAGTGATATCGATAAGTATCAAAAATGGGTTGACTACGATATGAAGAGATACCACAGAATCTCTGATATTACCAATAAAGAACTTAAAAAAGCAGGTCTTACGGTTGTCAAAGATGATCATGGTGATTATGAAGTAATTACAGAAGCTTGCGGGCAAAAAAAAAGAGTTGAGATAATAGAAGCTGCAACTCCCAGAAGCGAAGAAGAAGAAAAATACTACAGTGCCATCAAAGAATATGTAAATGGCGATTCTAAAGCCGCAGATATTCTATATAAGTGGTACCGTGATTGGTTCTATGATACAGATCTTTCAGTAGTTGCAGCTGGGGATGAAGACTTTGATTTCAATAGCCTAGATGAATTTAAGAAATATATTAGAGAAAACACCAAAGAACTATTCCTAACAGGTGATGACTATTACAGCGAAAAGGAAAAGAAAATAGTTAGAAAGGCTCTTGGTAAGAAAGATCTTTGGGAAGTTGTATATTCAGAACTAACAGAAGATGGTTCGCAATATATAGCTCCAGAAACAGGCAAACCCCGCATTAACAAAGGCGCAGGATATGCTTACGATACCCAAGTTGGTATAGATAGAGAAGGAAACATAGTAGTAAAAGCAGCAACAGAGGAAGAACTTGAATCTGCAAAAACAATCGCACAGCGCCATAAAGATGCAGGAGATAAAGTTGATTTTTCAATAGTTAGAGACAAATACGATTCTAGATATCCCTTCCATCTAACTATTAAAATTGAACTAGATGAAACTCTTGATGAAGGTTTTTCAAATATAAATGATTTTATAGTCAGTATTAAAGATGAAGCTAAGCAGGTAGAAGACCTTGCAAAACAACTCGAAGGGACTTATCGTTGGCATGGAGAATACCCAAACGCCGTAAATGAAAAAGTAACTTACACCTTTGAAGGTATGGATTATGATATTAAGAAAGGTGTGCGCGCAATTATTACAAGAGATTTGTGGGAAATTGGCGATAAAGATAAGCATTCAGTAATGAAGGGCAAATTAAAATTTACTCTCCCTGAACTTCAAGACTTCATTTCAAGAGCAACTAAAGAAGAAGATAGAGTAAACGAAACTCTTGATGAATCTAAATTAACAGAGAAACGCTGGGCGTATAATGTAAGTGATGCAGTGGCTAAAGAATTTCATGATGCAATTGAAGCAGAAGATGAAGATTATGAAAGAGTTAGAAATGCGATGATTGCAGTCTATGATGATATTCATGAAAATGCTCCTGAACTTCTTGACGACGATGATTATGAAAGTTGGGTTACAGAAGAACTAGTAGTAGTTGATTTTGATGATGAAGATGATGTTAACTTTGAGCTTACCCAACTTTATGATTTCTGTGATAATGCTGGCGTTTGGCTTGGAATTTAAATACTAATTAAATTTAATCCTCTCCTCTCCTTTATGGGGAGGAGGGGAATTAATATATTTTGGAGGAGTTAAATGATTGCCTTACATGAAGATAGGCGAAATGAACTCATCTCCAGAGGCCGTAGAGGTGAAAAGGAGAAAGGAGATGGAAAAAACCGTTACGAAAAACGAGTAAATTCCCATGTAGCCTCAACGGTAAAAGAATTTAACCAAATAGATATGGAATCTCTATTTAAGTACAGTATATTAACAGTTAATGTTCCTGTACAAGGGGAAACAGATAACTATTTGGTAAGGATTAAATTTGGTGGTTTTTTAGATGAGCTCCATAACCAAATTAGACAAATAGGGAAGTTTGAATTAAGAACAGTTGTAAAAGCATTAACAAATTCCTTTGATAGGGATGATGTATATATTTCATGTTCTTGCCCTGATTGGAAATACAGAATGGGGTTTTGGGCATCAATGAGTAAAATTACAAGTAGTGCTCCAGAAAACAGACCATCAAAAATAACTAATCCCCATAATGCTTTAGGGCCTGGTTGTAAGCACGTAATGCTTGTATTATCCAATAATAAATGGGTAATGAAAGTAGCCTCCACAATATTTAATTACGTTAATTACATGGAGAAGAACAGAAAGCAGCAATATGCAGATATAATATATCCTGCAATATATGATAAAAAATATATAGAACCTGTTCAGCTATCTATTGATGATAAAGATACACTTGATAATGATACCGAATTAATAGATACAGCAAATATTCAGGGTAGGACAAGAGGGCAATTTAAACCAGGCAATCCTTACAGATACCAAAGAAAACCTGGACCAGGAATAGGCCAAATTCCTATCCAGGGAGAAGAATAAATTAAGTTATCAGGGAGATAGAAAATGGATATAGAGTTTCCAGGAAATAAATACGGTTTTTTACTATCTCCAGATATAAAAATTTACAGAAAATATTTTGAAGAAATGGTAAAACTAATGGGTATCCAGGTAGTTTATTATGCTCCTAGACCAGGGAAAAGATATACCACTTACGATGAAGTTAAAGATAACTACCAACAACCAGAAGTAGTTGGTGTAATATTTGAAGACCACCCAGACCAAAAATCGATGAAAAAAATGGGGTGGGCAGCAGAATTACAAGAAAGTTCTTCCCTAATCCATGTCCCATATGATTTACACGATATTCAAAAAGACGCATTATTTGCAATTCCCAGCGGATTAGACCATACAAAGGGCAGATTGTTCAGAGTAACCCAATTAACAAATACAATGGTATATCCAGCTTCAATAGCTTGTGAAATTGTACCAGAATATGAAAATACATTACCTTCAAGTAAAATAGTAGATCAAACCCATTACGATTTTAATTTACTTAGGGAGGAAGACTAATGAGATTAAAATTAGTAGAAGCAGATGATGAAGTAACTGCGGAAACAGAAAGTGAAGAAACAGCGTCCGAAAACGCTGAAGAAACTGGAGAAAACCAAGAGGATAAAAAACCTGCAGGTATAACTCAAAATTGGGATGATCTAAATACAGCTCAAAGAATAGAAAGATTTAACACATACTTTAAGACAAACTCTCCTATGAAGGGTGGGGTAAAACCTGGAAATGAGAGTTCCAGAGATTTTAATAGAAATAATACAAATGATATTAATACATATATTGATAATGTATTTCCGGCAACTAAACTTAAAAGTGGCCTTACCCTAAGTATTAAAGAATATGGTATAGATCCAAAAGATAATTCATTTATTGAATATGTTAAAGGTTTATACGCTGCTAATAATCCAAATGCACCTCAATTGGACGTAAGCAGTGAAAAAGCGGATTTAATTAGAAGAAACCTTAAGGACAATAAAGTAGATCCAGAGGCAGCAAAGGAATGGTTGTTTAAAGAAGAAGCATATAATACAGGAAGTAGATATAAAGTACAAGCGTTACTTTTACTTTCTGATAAAAGAACTGTAGATGATTATATGGATTGGAAGGATGCTAAAGCATTAATACCCAAAATCTTAGAATTAAAAAATGATCAAGAGATTGCAGATACATTAGATAATGCCCAAACTAGACATGGGGATAATGTAAGGTATTCTAATAATGATGAACCAGTGGGAAATACGCAAGAAGCAGCAGATAAAACAAAACAAAGATTGCTTGCCATGTTTAAGGGAACCCATGGTAAGTCAGATGCAGAGATAAATAAGGCAATAAATAAAATATTTAACCCAAGAAAAAGTGAGACAATTTTAATAGATGCGCTAGCAAAAGAACTAGCAAAATCTTCAGGTGTAGATTTAGATAATCTACAACCAACAAAAGAACAAACATCTACTAAGTAACACAATAAATTAGCGGAGGCAAATAAAGTGTTCTTACAAATTTTAAATCCAGATAATTTGGATTTACAAGATTTTTGTGAGTGGCTTATTCCTAAAATTAAAGAATATGCTAATGATCAAAATAATTGGAATCAAGATTTAGTAAAAGAGTGGATAAAATATTTTAACGAATATGATTTTGGGTGGCAGAAAGATGCAGCTAACCAAAGTATTGTTCCTTCTTTTGCTTTTATAGTAGATAAATATTTTTCAAATCTGGGTATATACAAAACAAACGGCTCATATTACATCTTAGCTGATGAAAATATTTTGCTAAATTATACGAATATAACTATTGAGTCCTTAGCTAGCATGATAAATAATGGGACGGTAGATAAAAAAGGATACCCATTTTTTGAAAATACATTTGAATATTTTGCAACTAACCTAACAAATTATCATAAATTATATTTGGATAGTGTTGATTAAGGAGGCTAAGAGTCATGTCAGTAGCCTTATATGATAGAATGGTAAAGGATAAAATAGCAGGATGGGTAATTGACCCAGATATGCTAATATTTGGGCCTGACGAAACAGCCGAAGCATTTAAGCATCAAATAGATATAAAAAATGATAAACCAATTCAATTACCATTAATAACAATAAGTAGAGATAGAGACATTGATATAGACCTTACAGCTAAAAGACCTCTTACATACATGGGTAAGACATTTAATGCGAATGGTAATTTTGCAGATCATCTAAATGCAGTCCCAATAGTATTAAGATATCAATTAGATATTTATACAAGATATCAAACTGATGCACATGAATATGTAAGAAACTTTGTATTTAATATAATAAATCACCCATCAATGGAATTATTAATCCCATATAATGGATCCAATTTAAGTTATATATCTTATATGTCTTTAGTATCCCCTATAAGTGATAATAGCGATATACCTCAAAGATTGATTCCAGGCCAATTTACAAGAATGACACTCCATTTCAATCTTAACGATGCCAACCTATTTTCTTATAGTAATAAAACCATACCTAAGATTACTCAAATTCAAATTGTACCTGAATTAAAATATAAAATGGAAATAGATATAGAAGACATAAAAGCCAAATTAAACAAACCAAAAACCAAAAATAAGGTATCTGTAAAGATACTTGATGATTAAAAGGAGTTTATAGATGCCTAAAATACGAATTTTTGAACAAGATAATACAGGTGCTGATTATGCAGGAGGTGAGACAGTAGTATTTGTACCTGGTCCAGTTGAAATACAGACAGATAGTAATGGTAAAAGTCTTGCAGATGATAATAGTTGCGTCTATATTAGCACCACAAATTATAATAATATAAATAAATTTTTAAATACAACTATAGGTAGTGGTGATAGCTTAAGTAAGTTGGATGAATTAAAATTAAAAACTATAGCATTTATACAGACATGTCTTTCTCATAATATGGATGTTATCTATTGCTATATTAAAGATTTTGGTACTCCCATACATGTAGGAAGCATCCCAAAAGGCACATATGAAAGTGAAGGGAGGGATGCAGCCATTGCAGCACTACCTACTGTAACAGTAATATTTCCAGGCTCATTAAGTACAGCTTTAGACGAAGGACAGGAAAATTATATTATTTCATATAATACTGATAGTAGTTTCTTTAATTTTCTTCAAGATAAAGATAATTATAATATTAAATTTCTTACTACAGGTTGTATCAATGCAATTAGTTGTGTTTTAGAACCCGATCAAATTTTACAAGATTCAAGCAATACTGTAAATGCTAAGTTTGATTTTAGTATTGTAAATATATTAAATCAAATAGCATTTGATCGTAAAGATTGTGTAGTTTTATTAAGTGTGGATTATGATACCGATAAAGTAAAGAATGGTAACGTGTTTGCAGGACAATTAAGTAATGCAATAAATGCTGGAAGCAATAATGTACAACAAGGCAAAGAATTAGTAACTACAGAGGGCCAAGAAAGTTATGGTGCCATCTTCCTTCCCAACCTTACAGCTACACTTAATGTAGAATCGCACACAATATCAACTACTATGCCTAGTGTTTGGGGTTACTTAGCAGATTATGGTACATGTTTAGGTAATGGTCAAGAATGGTTACCCATTGCTAACTCTACAAGAGGTAGCGTAGAATCCTTAGGTACTCCTGATTTAACAGTTACTAAGTACTATATGGATAATGAAATCATAAAAGATGAAAATGGATCCAGCTTTAATGGCATAGTTAATTTAAGACCCTATGGTAGTGTAATTTGGGGTGATAGAACATTGCTTAAACTTACCACTTCAGTTAAAGCAACAGCCTATCTAAGTTTAAGAGCCCTAGTTTGTGATATTGCTAAGCGTGCATATCAATCAGCCATTAAAAATACTTATGAATCAAATAATGATGTTACATGGTTTAACTTCAAAACAAGAATTGTAGACTTACTAGGTGAAATGGTAGCAGCAGGAGTATTAAGTAATTATTCAATTACCAAGCAATCTCCTACCAGCATATCAGGAGATAATAAACCAGTATCTCTCAATACAATTATTTGTAAAATCACTATATATCCTAATCTACCTGTTGAGAATTTTGATATCTATATTAATCTTGAAAATGCCGAAATTAACGCAACAGCAGGAAACGCATAAGGGAAATAGGAGATAAAAATGACACCCAAATCAACACCAACAGCCAATAATCCTAGTGCTTATCATATATCCCAAAATAAAGTAGAATATAACCCTCAAAGAAAAAATAACTTTATTCTAGTTGTAAACTTTGAGGATGATCTCCCAAGAGTAGGTAGTGATGATGGTACTACAAACAGTGAAGACATAATTTCAGCATCCGAAGCCCAAAATCAAGTTATCCTAACTCTAAGAAGCTGTACTACACCAAATGTAACTTTAGGAAATTTACCAGTTAACAGGGGTAATTCAGTTATTAAATTTGCAGGCAAACCCGAATTTGGTGATATTACATTTGAGGCTTATGATTATATAGGAGCCAATATAAAAGATACCTTACTTGCATGGCAAAACCTAGCATATAATAGTAAATATGACTATATAGGTAATGCAAGGGGATATAAAAAACATTGCCAATTAATACAGCAAACACCAAATGGTACAATGGTTAGGTATTGGGATATTGAAGGCGCATGGCCTAAATCAGTAGAGCCAGGTGATTATGACTATACTAGTGAAGACCAGCAAACAGTCAGCTGTACCCTTTCCATTGATTGGGCAGAAATGCACACACCTGAGGACTTTACAGTCTAAGATATATAAAAAGGCTGACTACTTAACAATGGATGTAGTTAGCCTTTTTCATTCTTAAATTAAAAAAAAAATGGAGGCAAAAATGGCAGATTATACTATTGCCGAATTTGGTGAATTACCAAGTAAAGGTAAAATATATAAAGAAAACATTAATCCAGTGGTACATCTTCGTACAATGACTACAGAAGAAGAAATGAGAAGATTATCCCCTACAGATTACCCCTATAAAGTACTTTGTTCTATAATAGATGATTGTCTTGTAGAACCTATAGGTATTTCTTCTTATGATATGTGTTTAGGAGATTACCAATATTTATTACATAGACTAAGAGTCGTTACTTATGGTAGTGAATACCCAAGTTCTTCTTTTTGTCCTGTTTGTGGTAGAATAAATAAAGTAATACTAAATTTAGATGAACTTAAAATACTACCTTTTGATGAACAAGAAATTGAAGATATTCTTAATTTGGAACTCCCTGTAAAAGGCAGTAAAATTAAATTAAGATTTACCACACCTAGGGATCTTGATGAAATAACCAAAGAAGAAAAAGAGTTTCAAGAAGCCAACCCAGATAATGAAGTCAATATAAACTATCTACTTCAATTAAAACATTCTATTGATACAGTAGATGGCCGACGTTTAGATAAAATAAAATTAGATGTATTTCTCCGCCAACTAGCAATGAAGGATACAAATGCAATTTATCAAAATATGATAAAAATAAATGAAAAGGTAGGCATAGATACACACATTCAGAATGTTTGTACCAATCCTAAGTGTGGCGCGCGTTACGCGACTACCTTTCGCATCACAAATGAATTTTTTGGACCCACAATTAACTGAAGAGGGTGAACCTTACGGCCCTGCAAAATACAAAGAAATAGTAAGAGAAAGGTTCTTCATATCCAAACACAGTAATATTTCTTATTCAGATACAGGCAAAATGTCACCTACAGAAAGAGAATATATAAAGGGCTTTATAAGAGACGAATTAAAAGAACAGCAAAAAATAATTGATAAAATGAATGAAAGATCAGGGAGGAAGTAAAGAATGGCAACAGGCAGTATTAGCAGAGCAGCCGCTGATGAAGGTACTGGACAAACTTCAAGAACTGATTTAGCTGAAAAACAATTTAAAAGAAGAGAAAAGTTAGAATTAGCCCTTCAAGAAAAACTAACCAAATTAAAAGAAAAAGGCGATAAAAACGCTGAGAATAAGATAGCAAAAGAAAGAGAAAAACTACTCAAGTATAATCTTGAATATGAAGAAAAAGAAAGAACACAACTAGAAAAAAAGCTTGCAGAAGAAAGACAAAAATTAGAAGATGAGATAAACCAAAGAAGCATAGCCAGTTTAAATAAGCGTGGTGAAGAACTAGGTAAAAAAATGGGGGACGCTCTAAATAAATATGTCCCCGGTGTAGGTAAAGCATTAAATGCCCTTGGTGGGAGTGTAGAAAAGTATTTATCCATTTATACTCAATATATGACATCAATCAGTACAAGAATTCAAGGAGCAGGTGCTGGGTTTACTTTTCAATCTATAAATGAAACCATAAGAAAGAATACAGCTTTTAATCCTTTTATTAGGTATGAAGATACTTTGGATAAGTTGAGTGAATTGGTAGATGCAGGTATTGCAGATAATCTAGTTCAAAGGGCTTTCTTAGCCACTATTTCAGATAAAATTGCAACCACATTTGATGCAGCAGAAAGTAGTTTGTTAGAGATAGTTCGTATTCAACAAAGAGACACAACTGCAGCTCGTTTAGGTATGGAAGCAGGCTTAACAAGACTATTCAACTATTATTTTAGTGATACAAGTTATCTTAGTAATACGTTCGATGCAGTACAAGAAGCCATGATTGATCTGAGTGCACAATTAGATGAAAAAACATCAGTTGAATTAGAATATATAGTGCAGAAATGGTTAGGTTCTTTAGGTTCAGTTGGTGTATCTAGTAATGTACTTCAAAACTTAGCTCAAGGTATTACCTTTTTAGGTACAGGTAACGTGGATGCACTAAGTAGTAACCAGTCATTACAAAATCTATTAGTAATGGCTTCTAGTAGGGCCGGTTTAGATTACAGTGGAATGCTAACAGGGGGTATTACATCTGCACAAGCAAACACATTATTGGCAAGTGTAATTTCATATGTGCAAGAAATTGCAGGTTCTAGTAATAATGTAGTTAAGCAACAGTATGCTCAATTATTTGGTTTATCCATGGCTGATATGGTAGCCTTCCAAAATATTAGTAATGAAGTATTAGATAGTCTCCTTCAAAATGGAATGACATATAGTAATACATTACAAGAATTAAATAGTCAGATAAGTCAAATAGGTAGTAGAATGCACTTATCTACAATGATTGACAATGTATTAGATAATGCAATGGCATCTGTAGGTGTTAGTATATTAAATAATACTGGACTTTATAGTATGTGGAAAGCAGCAGATATGCTGGAATCATTAACAGGGGGTATAGAATTGCCCTTCATTTCCGCATTAGGTACAGGTATAGACTTAAATATGTCTCTTGAAGGATTAATTAAAGGGGGCATTGTGGGTATTGGCGCTATTGGTACATTAATATCAGGAATAGGTGCATTAGGTAGAGCAGCAAATGGAGGAATACTAGGCACATTTAGTTCAGAAGGTGTATCAAGTTTATGGAATGTAGGACTTAATAAAGGTACAGGTTTTTCAGGTTATCAAAATGCAAGTCAATTATCAACTACAGCTTCCTCTACCGCATATGTTTCTTCAGGTAGTGAGTTAGGTATACAGCAATCCTTAAGTGATGAACAAAGAAAAACAGGAGAACAAGTATCGGGAGAAGAAGATTCGCTTAGTGCAAGCGAAACATCTGAAATATTGAAAGCACTGGATAAAAACCTTGAAGCTATTTTGGACTATTTTGAGCACGACAATATGGCCAACCCTCTATCTGTTAGGTTTGCAGATAATTCCCCATTTAGCTACACAGGGACAAGTGGTTTACATGATATTTAATAAAAAAACAACCCTGATTGAGGAAGATAAACAATGTTTAAATATAATGAAAGTTCTCAAACCTGTAGTTTCATACAAAATCTACTAAGATCAAAAAATGTTCCTATGCTTCCCATTTTGAGAGATCCTGAAGGGTTATTTAGTTCTAAGGGCACTACTAATGATTCGATAATCCCAAAAGGATTTTCATATATACACGATGGCTATTTTTATTTAGGGCAAGGTGATATAGAGGGTAAGCCTATACCACCACTAAGAAAAGAAAAATACATATTTGGAAATAAATATCCGAATATGACCAATAATTATATCCCAAAAGAAAGTTATTACAGTTCGGAATTACATGAATATCTTGGAGAATACTTAAGGGCATATAGAGACACTTATAGAGTAGACTTAATGGGTCTATATAATTGCTTTTCAAATAGACTAATCTCCAAAGTATCTCTTCCAATGATTAGAAGAGAACGCGATAGTTCCAGCGAAGCGGATGCGGGGCAGAAAACAACCTCTCTATTTACCACATGGTATAAATTCAATGAGCCCAACAATAATTATAAAGTTACATGCTTTCCTATTAAATTTAATATGGAATATAAAATTAAAATATACGGTAGTATAAATGGTAATATCATTATTCAACCTATATTTTATTTTAATGGAGACTACCTAAGTTTATCCCCAGAAGGGGGAAACCCAGAAGCATCAAAAATCACTAAGCCCATAGTATTTGAACCACAAACACGTATCTATACTAACAGTATGACTTATGAATTAAATTTAAAAGATACTGCAGGTTATATTCTTCGAGATATTCAAAGTGCGGGAGATTTAACTGAAAGGGAATTAACTAAATATTTATTAGAGAATGAAAAGTATTTATATTTATTTATCCAGGTACCTCAATCACAAGAACTCCAGATAAGTGTTATTGAAGAAGCAGAATACTTTCAAGTAGTAAATAATACGCTCTTAAATTTAAAAGTAAATTATAATGTACCTTTTAGTGATAGACTACTGGAATTTCTTACAGAGAATGTAATTACTCCCTATGATAGTATAAATCAAAATATAACAAGAATACAAACTATATTACTATCAAGCGATTTCAAAAAGAAATATTATAAAGAACTCATAGATAACCCCTTATATGTTCCTATATATAGCAGAACAACAGAGGGAAATAATCCTTATACAGAAGCTGAAAAACAGGATGCAGTTATAAGAGGGCATTATAAAAAATTAAAAAGACTTATTAACCCAAGTATTGAGGAAAAACAAAACAACGAGGGCGAAGATATTCAAGTTCCCCCTTTCAATATAATAGTAGCAAGTAAAGATGAAATTTACTCACCAATTCCAGGGGAATATGATGATACCATGAGAGTTCTTTTATATTTTATATTTACAAATATGGGCATTCCAGATTTTACAGGCTATGTGGATAAAGATGTAGAAGACTTATTATTAAGATGTGTGGGAGACAACTTAAAAGTAAAACTAAAGGAGATATAAAGTGAAATTTAATCTAATAGATAATTATATTTATATCTATCAATTAAATAAATATGTAATAATCCCAACATATCCTGAACAAATAAGTGACAGTTTAGGCTCAAACTTTGCCCAAACTAACATATTATCACGTACAGCTCCTATATATTCATATTCAGGTTCAGGGCCTCGTAGAATTCAATTTAATATAGGTTTACATAGAGATATGATGACCCAGTTTAATAAAAATAATAGAGCATTTATTGAGGGTGTAGATATTGGAGACGATTATGTAGATACACTAGTTAGGTATTTACAAGCAATGGCTCTACCTTCTTATAAAGTAGGGCAAGTGCAGTCAGCTATAAATTCAGGTAAGTTAGTTAATCCACCAGTAATTGCAGTGAGGTTTGGAAATACACTATTTATAAAAGGTATAGTAGATGGAGTTGTAGGCGTAGACTACTCAGGTCCAATATCAAAAGATAATAAATATCAATTAGTTAATGTAAATTTTACAGTAGCTGAAACTGAGCCTCAAGATGCAGAGACATTAGCTAAGTGGGGAAGTTTTAGAGGTCTTGAAGCCGTGATAACAAAAGGCCTATATAAATAATAGGGAGCTATAAATATGGCAAATGCAGTTAAAAACTATAAGCAATATGACTATATAAGCAGATACGAGAGCTTCCCTTACTATTACGATCCTGTAAATAACAGATATTACTATGGAATTACATCTTCATTAAATACAGATACTTCTTATTCTTTATATGAAGTAAAGGCTGGAGATAGTTATGACAGTATAGCCCTTGACTATTATGGGTGTGCTTTATTTTACTGGGTTATTTGCGACTATAATGAAATATTTGATTCCCTTGAACCCCCAACTATTGGAACCAAAATCAAATTACCTGCGCTTAATAATATAAGATTTGTGCAGAAATAACACAGTGTTTGGAGGCACTCAATATGGCAACATCTTTAATTTCAACTACAACTAGGGTAGAAGTGCCTTATATATCTGTTCAAATAGGCGAATACTCTTTTGGTTTATACAACAGGACTAAAGAAAATATACTAGTTAATGGGAAATATTATTCAGCTATAAAAGTCAACTACCCCAATTTTGTTCAAAGATTAACTGTACAAAAAATAAATGGTAAATTAAATAATTACGCTCTTACTCTTGAATATCAGATTACAGAAAATGATGATCCAGACTTAATTAACAAAATATTAAGCTCAGTCTCTAAAAGCAGAAAGATAATATTTACCTATGGTGATTGCGCTACTCCTGCGTTTATGTATAGATGTGAAGAAGCCTTAATAACTAAGGTAACATCAAATATGGATATTTCAAATTCCAAAATTACCTACACTATTAACGCCGTAAGTTCAGCAATGGGGTTACAAGCAGGGGTTAAAGATTTCCCCAGATACACTAGTAAAAAACCAAGCGATGTAATAAAATCATTATTGGCTGATAAGACATCAGGGCTTCAAGAAATATTTTATGGGATGCATGATTTAGAAGCAGTTGCACAGCTGGGACTTATTCCAGGTGATGATCGTGCGGTAACACTTCAAGCAAAAACAAATATGTCTGTATTAGATTATCTAAATTATCTTATCGAAAATATGTCAAGTATAAACGATACAGTAAACGGGGTAGCAAAAACTATCAGATATGTAATGACTATAAATGATGATATTTCAGGTATCCTTGGAGGCCCATATTTTAAAATATCCAAAGCATACAATTCAGTTCAGGCTAATACCTCTATTGATTATTATAATATAGATATAGGCTACCCTAACAAGGACTTAGTTATAAGCTTCTCAGTAGATGATGATGAAGCCTATTCTATACTTTATGATTACTCTAAAAAATTAGATTTCTCAGATTATGTATATCGTATTGGAGATGAAGGTACTGTAAATAAGATATATTCACCAGCACTAATTAATTCTAAGCAATATTTACAAATGACAGGGGTAGATAGAAACTGGTGGTCTCAAATGACCCAGTATCCAATTACTGCAACCTTGAGAATAAAAGGCTTATTAAGAGCAGCCATATTAATGAGTTATATAAGAATAAACATTTATTTCTATGGTAAAAAACACAGCGCTAGCGGTGTTTATATTATAACTAAACAAATAGATGAGATAAGTAGTAGTGGCTACAGTACAACTCTATCATTAGTAAGGGTTCAAGGAGTAGACTATGCTGACTAGGGCTATTGTTGTAGAAGTAGGTGAAATAGGGACCGAACATGAATATAAACTTAAAGTAAGGATGCCTATAATTAACGGTATAGTTGATGGAAAGGGATCAACTGCAGACGCAGACCTAAGTTGGGCTTCTATAATGTATATTCCTGGTCTAAATGTTCAATACCGCAAAGAAGATATAGTGATAGTAGGATTTGAAGATAATAATCTAGACTATCCTTTAGTATTGGGCCATTTAAGAGCAAAAGGGAACGATGTAAATAAAGGTGCGAGAATATCGGGAGATGTACAAACCCTCATGGTGGAAGATAGGTTTGTAGCTCCTACAGATGTTATATTAGGTAAAACAGCCTATTCCGCAATATTCGATAATATTAATGATGGGTCCGGCACAATATCTAAAGAAGACCAAGCTAAATTAGATGGATTCAAAATACAAAAAGTCGGGGATACCTATATTATAAGTTATAAACCACAAGCACAATAATTATAAAATTTAAGGAGTAGTTTTATGAATGCGATAGGTTTTCCAGATATGATATCGTCCAATAAGGCAGTAATTATCAAAGACATAGATGCAACTAGACAAAACCTTAATCTTCTCCTTACCTCATATAAGAAAACAATGCTTGGTGATCCTTATTTTGGAACCAATCTTCGTAAATTGTTTTTTGAAAATAATAATGCAATACTAAGAGATCTAGTAATTGATGATATATTTACTACAATAAATACTTTTATGCCTCAAATACGTGTATTAAGAAAAAATATAGAAGTAATATCAGATAGGAACTCAGTTTATGTAAATATAAAAGCACAAAATTTACTAGACTTTAGTTTCAATGAATACAATATTAAATTATTAGAAGTGGAGGAAATCTAATGGATTTTAATATTAATAACTATTTAAGTAATTTATCTACTATAAATAAAGATTTCAACTCCATATGGGAAGAAATAATAACTACAGTACCCAAATTAACTAATAAAATTACACCCGCAGAGGCAAATGAATCAGATCCTCTTATAGTATTATTAAAAGAACTAGGTATAATAAGCGATAAACTCAATTATAATATTGATAAGAATACACTAGAAAACTTTCCAGACCTTTTAACTCAATTACGTACAGCATATAGTGTATTTAAATCCATGGGTTATAATCCTAATTGGTATAAAAGTGCATTAACTAAAATTACATTAATTTACAATGGCGGGGTTGATGATGTATTATCTTCACAAATTTCAAGTACTGGAAGTAAAGGATTTACCCTTCCTAGATTTACTCAAGTAAGTGATGAGAACAATACAGATATATACACACTACTTGAAAGTGCAGATTTCACTCCCGGAGAAGCAAAACAAGTATCTTTAATAGCAATTGAAGGTACGATTAATGATTTTGAAGTTAACGGGGATACACAAATAAAAATAAACAACCTTGATGCACAAAATAAACTATACTTTGTACAGCCCAATATAGCTCAAAACGGTATTTTTATTGATTTTAATCCGGAATTCAGCAATATTTATTTGAAGCTGACAGGGTCTAACCAATTAGAAAATGATACAAGTATAGACACTCAAGACAATCTAAGATTATGGAAGAGAGTAGATAATCTTTACCAATACTTACCAGGTAATTACATTTACAAGTTTGGTATAGACCCAAGTACGGGAACCAATTATATTCAATTCCCAGACGACATAGGTACACTAATTGATAAGGGCATTTATATAAAATATATTTTATCCTCCGGTGAAGCAGGTAATATAAAAGCAGGAACAATTGCTCAACTTTATAATGATCCTAATATTTCGGTTACTTACAGATCAAATGTATCTTCTTCAGGAGATGCAGCAGCAGCCACCAATGAAGGCACTATTACTAAATCAAACTTTACAGTACGTAATTTAGCCTCTACTCAAAACGGGCAGGATCCTGAAACTATAGAGGAAATGCAAAGAAACTATGAGAGAGTAGTAGGTACATTTGATACATTAGTTACATTAAGAGACTATAATAACTACATTTACAACGCAACAGATGATGCGGGTAGAAATTTAGTATCAAATATCAAAGTAAGTGATCGTGGCAACGACTTATATGATTACACTCCCTGTAGAGTATATAAGGCAACAGGTATAGAAGATACCATCAATGTTACTGCAGATGTTACTGCAGGAAATATGAATGCTTATCAACTTAGACTATTTCCTCTTAAAAATACTGCAGATGGGAATATAAATAGTTGGAGTGATTTTAATCAAACTTTTACATATAGTAACATAAAGGGTAAACTAGCAACATTTGATAGTAATGCATGGCTTAGGCAGATTGAGGATTCTATTAAGGATGTTAAGTCTATAAACCATGACTTTATGGGTACATGTGGTGCCCCAGTATTTGTGGATTATGATATTAGTGGCCAAATATACTTACAAAAAGTAGTATCAAATTCTGAAGCACTGGAGATAAAGCAGGCTATAGATTTAGCCATTTATAGAAATTTCAACTCCAGAGAATTAAATTTTGGTGAAAAAATAAATTATCCCAAATTAATTGAGGTTATAAAGAATGCAGATCCTCGTATTCAATACGCCGCAATTAACCCTATAAACTATACTGGGGTGGAACTTCCACAATTTAATGAAGTTAATAATGGTTATGATATTACGGCAAGATCTATACTGAAGGGTACTACCCCCTGGGCAATCCAGACAGATAACAAAGGTACCCCTATAAGTACAGGATTTGATACTTTTACATACCATTATGGTCAAACAGAAACAAACTTTTATGGTGATGCTAATAATCCCATAACATCTATATCTCCCCAAGTGTCTGAATTCCATAAAAGAGATATAACCGAAGATGAAAGTGGGATAGAAGTATATAAAAATGAAACTTACTCTATTTTAGTACCATCATATATTACTCAAATCACATATACTAATTACCTTTATGTTAAAGTTTTTGGTACTGAAGATGGTAATGACCCTAAGGAAGGTGAATCTAAGGATCCCTTCATTCTTTACAAGGATAACCCTGTTAAGCTAACAGGAAACCAAATGGTAAAGATATATGAAACTAAAGACTCTTACATTTATGGTTATGACCCTGAGCAGTCAAATGAAAAAGTAACAGTAGATAATCCTACCTATGTTCTAAAAGCAGATGATATTGTATTGTTTGCAAGTTCAGATAGTAAAATAAAATTAAGTGCATCAGATCAAACCCTAACAAGTATGGGTACTAAACTTTCAATTTCAGTATTAGTACCGGATGAAAATAATATTCAAAACTCCAAATTTATATCAGAAGAATACGCAGATGTAACCAAATACCAAATAAGAATAGCTTCAAATTCAAGTGGTTTAGCAGATTACTTAACAAAGACTCCTTCAGCAGATGGTTATACTCTCAATATAGGGGAGTATTTATTATTCGCAGATTACAATACTGATACAGATACTGCAGATACCCCAGTATTAGAAGTAGGCATTATAGGTGAAGGAAATACTATAACTAATACTACAAAATCAGCACTGCTTGTTAATGACCCTGAAGGCCCCCAAGATCCTATTCCCTTCAATGCTGTATCTAACTTTATAATATCTACAGCCGACATAACATCTGGTAATTTCAGCGACGCTAAATTTGTCCCTATAAACAGTAAAAATCTCAAATACACTGCTAATACCATTTATAACTTTGGAGAAGGGTACCTACTTAAGGGAATAACTAACCCAGCAGAAAAACCCGCATCAACTACTCAGGTTTTCCCTATTACTGTCCAAGATGATGGTATTAAATATTATAAGGGTACGCCCAATCCTGATGACGGAGGTTATGATTATAATACCGCTGCTACAGGGACAATCCCTAAACCCATAGATAATGAAGGCTATAAGATGTCTTGTCAATTATCATTACTTCTCACTCCCAATAATGAGCAAAAATTAGAAGAAGGCCAGCAAGTTGTATTAAATGGTAATCCTCCACTATCTTTAGATAAGAGTAATTTTACTAATATTAATTCCACTATTACAGATTATAGTGAAGAAAAAATTAAGGGGATAAAAGTTACAGGGTTTAATGGGAATGATTTTATGTATCTAAATGAAGATAAAGACATTTCTAACCAAGGTGGTTATATCCAAATGCGGGTTTATAATCCCAATAGTTTTGACATTGCTTTATCTATAGGAAAAAAAGAAGACAATTCTACCCAATACATTATAAAAACAAAAGATATTAAACAATTATTAATTCCAATCAATTCTATTATAGGAACTACAAATCATAATGGTGAAAAAATTGAAAACCTCAAAAATATAAATGGATTAATCTTTTCTGTTTTAAAAGCAGAAAATAGTGAGGTTCTTTCCCAGGATGACAGTTTAATTATTTCCATCCCTATATATATTGGAGGTATAATAATAACAGAAACTTCAACTATTCAATCTAATACTACTCTTGTCTATAGTGGAGGACAAGCACTAAAACTATCAGAAACTGAACAAAATACTCTAAGATTAATGAGTTATAATACCTCAGATAATACAAATGTTTCTACAGACATTAAGTGGAGAAGTGATCTTCCAGTTGCTTTACCTAAATTGGGTGATGAAGCTAGAGTAGAAGCATTTTTGGTTTCCTATATTAATGCAGGTAATAATTTAGTATCTTATGTAGTTGCCGATGCAAATGCTGATATAACCATTAATAGTGATGATAAAAATAATACAACATCAGCAATTAATAAAGTAACTTCTGTAAATAGTAGGATATTAGGTATATTAAAGGGAAGTAAATATTATTCTAAAAATAATTCTAGCTATGAAAAAATAAGTGGGCTTATTTCAAGTGGTGAAAATAATTATAAAGAATTAAAAGATGAAGATTCACTTCTCTATGTCTACTTTGATAAACCAGAGCCTAATAAAGGGGATCCACCAACGCTTAGCTACAACCCAACATATACCTCAACTTCAAACGCAATAATTAATCCTAATGATCCTGATAGTTTCTTTATATCCACTCATCCCTGCAATCCATACGTAATCCCTAGACTTATAGGTAAAGATGGTACTATGCCTTTACAAGAATTGCAAATTAGTTCCCTCTCTATAAGGAGTTAATTATATGTTTCTGCAGTTAGAACACAATACACCAGAAGTATATAGTGAAAAATCAAGAGATTTTCAATTATTTTGTAGAATATTCAATATTTATTTAAACGCACTAATAGAACAATCTAACAAAATAATCTATAATACTGATGTGGATAGCCTAAATGAAAATCTACTATATCTGAAAGCAAGAAGGCTTGGTTTTACAACACATAAATATTTTCCTCCTAATATTCTTAGAAACATATGTGAAACTTTCCCATCATTAATAAGAAGAAAAGGCACAGAACAGGCGATAAAAGATGCAGTCTATACAATATTATCAGTTAACAATTTAGTTACACTACTAGGTATTGATAGATTAAATCCAGATGATAAAAACGAAATTAGTATTATAAGTAATGTAGAAGATGCAGAAATAGATTACATTTCAGAATTATTATCCTTTATAGTACCTGCGGGTGTAAAATGGAACTACGTAGCAAACGTTACTAAGGAAGAGACTCGCAAACTACCCATTGAATTTGTAGATACTATAGTTAGATTTAGGGGGATTGGTAATACCATTGCTAGAATAATGAGTACACCATTCCCTGGAGCTAACAACAACAATTATACCCCAGCAAGAGGCATAGATTGGGATTATCTGTATGATAATGGGTATAATAGGGACTGGGGTGAGGAAAAAGAAAACTTTAAAAAGCCGGGTGGGGATGATGCTAAAACCCAACCTTTCTATAGTAAAATAAATGTGGTTAAAATTGTGCGTAATATGACCACTGATGGTGGCATTGCTATTGAATGTATTAGAAATGAGATAAATAATAAGGATAATACAATTACAGTTGATAAAGATGCAACACCCCTTAAAATCACTAATGGAGGTAATTAATCTTGAACATATTACAATATAAAGGGAGAGTAATTATCTCCAGATTAAATTCCGAAACTCTACAGCCTATAGCAGATAGTATTACAGAACTAACTAATAGTGGAACCAACTATTTATGGGAATTACTTTGTTACTTGTTATATAGGGGTACTCAGGGAGATGCAACGGATGATAGCGTAAAAATACCTGGTGCTATAGATATTGGGTATTTTAAGAATAATATCAATACTGAGAGTATTAATGATATAGATGAAGCGGGCTTTACTTCTATATTATCAAGTGGAGGTAACTTATTTGTATCAAGTAAATTAACTATAGCGGATCCAAAAACTTCTAAATCTATACCCACTGCATTGCTAGAGGTGGAATCTTACTTCACAAAAGCCAATTTCACCCAATATTCTAATGACAAAGGGAGTATTTACATAGTATTAAAAGATAAAGAAGTAAGAAATAATCTTGTAGGAGTAGGAAATCACATATTAGCTGTAGTAAATACAGGTAGTACAAACTATGATATAGAAGAAACAGAAACCCAAGCTATCAAATGGCAATTAAGTTTCCAAAATGGAAACCCTGAATCAAGCAAAACATCATCAGTGCAAAAGGAGTAATAGATCATGGGATATGTAGTAAGCAATGCCATAAGAATATTTCCTACATCTAATAGAAGCCTAGGCCCTACAGGCACTAACTGGGTTACTGAGCATAATCTAGCTGGGATTATTGCCAACTTAGCAAACAAAAAAGGATTTGTTGTCTCTGACACTGATAATGGTTTCAATAAAAGTTGGGGTGCAGCTAATAATACCGATTTTGAATTTTATATAAAAGGATATTATGTAAAAGCTAAGATAAGTGCTATTTATGCAGCAGTTGGAGCAGCAACTGAAGTTTATGCAAAAGTAGACTTTATAGACTCAATAAATGGGGATGAATCATTTAAATATTTAAATGGTTCAGATAATGATTCTAGCAATAATGGTAAATGTACACTTATCTCCTTTAATAATACAGGCAGTTCTGGAGATTCCAATGCCCTTAAGTTATTTGACATAGTAGACAATAGCAATATTAGCGTACCAGATAGTTCCAGAATAAACTTTGTACATCTTCTTCTAGATGGTGGTGTGATTGGTACAAAGGGGGAAATAAATGTTCGGAAAGATGGTAAGATTACAATAGATAATAATGGTACAATAGATAATAATGGTACAATAGATAATAATGGTACAATAGATAATAATGGTACAATAGATAATACTAATGGTAAGATTACTGGTGGTAGTCTTACGCACGTTAATATTGGACCTGAAGAAAAAAATGAAAGTAGTTTTGCAGGTAATATTGGAATATCCAACATTACAGATAGTCTAACTATCGAAGAAAGTGCAACTCTTCATAATCTGGGTACTATTGATAATAGTGCGCACTCGGGTATTATTAAAGGTGGCCTATTACAAGGTGAAATTTCAGGAGGAGAAGATACTGGTATTCTTAATGATACTAGCGAAACCACTACCAATACTAATGCTTGCATATCAAATATACAGGTGTCAAATATTGTACTTAAAAATACCAAAATTGCTGCTGGTGCTATTAGTATGGGTGTAAAAAGTAATAATGCGATACTATATGGTACATTTAATTTTGGAGACACCAGCAGTGCACCCTACAATAAAAAAGCAACAATAAAAATTAATGATTTTAGCATAGTGGGAGGAGATGCGAATGGCTCAAATATCCCCGCAGCCGTAAGTGGTACGTTGAAATGTAGAGAATCAGGAAAAACTTTTACCATAGATACCGTAACTCTAAAAAGTTTCACTCTAACTAATAGTAGTGGGGGCATCTCAGTAAAATCAGATGGGGATGCAGCAGCCAGAAATCTAGCAAAACTCTTCACCTTTGATGATGGCACACTTTAATAATATTAATATTTAATATACTAACGCAGATCTTTTTTTTTTAAGATCTGCGCTTTTTTTTACCTTCAATAGTGTATAGAATAATGAATAACTAATGTTGGAGATTATATATGATAATTAAAGATAAAAAAGAGCCAGTAATTATATGCCCCAGATGTGGTAGGGAATATCTCCCAGCAGAGATATTTATACCTAAAGCCTTTTTTGGTCATCCTGAAGATATTGAAAGGACACCCGCAGGAAAAATAGATGTATATGAAGGATCCCCAATGTGCCTAACAGAAGAATATAAATGTGATGGATGTGACCTGTCTTTTGAAGTTACGGCAGATATTAAATTTAAGGTAAAAGAAAAAGTAAAAGAAGAATTTAATTCAGTTTATGCATCTTCAATTCCTCAAAAGATAGCATTATTTGAGGATATAAATGATGTTAATTGAGGAAAAAATTTCAAGAAAGGTACCAGGAGAAACTTCACTTTTTCTTTCTTTTGAATATAATAAAGAGTACCTAGAAATTATTAAACAATGTGAGGGGGCCCATTTTGATAAAAAATCTAAAACTTGGGAATTACCCCTTTCTAATCTTGCTAAACTCTTAGATAATTTTTGTTTATATGAAGATATAGAGCTAAAATTATTAAAACATCAAGAGGAAGACAAAACTATAAAAAGTCATCCCTTAAGTAAATATAAACTATCCTTATATAACCACCAGATAGACGCAATAAATTATGGTCTAGATCATAATAAATGGTTATTACTAGATGCACCAGGATTAGGTAAAAGTTTCAGTATAATAGCACTAGCTCAAGAATTAAAATTGAAACAAAATATAAATCACTGCTTATTAATATGCGGACTTAATGTACTAAAAAACAATTGGCGAAAAGAAATCCAAAAATGCACTGACCTAGATTGTATTATATTGGGAGAGAAAATAAATAGAAAGGGAAGAAGAATTATAGGGTCTATCCCTGAAAGAGTAGCCCAGTTAAACAATCCAATAAATGAGTTTTTCATCATCACTAATATTGAAACCCTAAGAAATGACAACATACTTAAAGCGCTACTTAATGGTCCTAATAAGCCAGATATGTTAGTAATAGATGAAATGCAAACATGTCTCAACCCTTCAGCTCAACAAACATCCAATTTACTTAAACTTAATAAAACCCCATATATTGTAGGGGCCACTGGAACCCCTATAATGAATTCCCCATTAGATACTTATGTACCCTTAAAATTAATAGGTGCAGATAGAAGCACATTTACAAATTTTAAATACTATTATTGTTCTTTTGGTGGTCCTTTCCATAATATAGTATGCGGTTTTAAAAACATGGAAATATTAAGGGATATTTTTGGAAAATACTCTTTAAGACGCACAAAGGATCTACTTGATTTACCTCCAAAAACCATTATAAAAGAATATGTAGATATGGAAGAAGACCAAGCCCAATTTTACGATAATATAAAACAAGGGGTAAAAGAACAGGTAGATAAAGTTGAATTAAATACGACTTCACTATTTGCAATCCTAACCAGATTAAGGCAAGCAACAGAATGTACTTCCATCCTAACTACAGAAACTATAAGTACAGCAAAAATAGAAAGAGCTTGTAGTTTAGCTAAGGAGTTAATATCAAATGGTGAAAAAGTAGTTATCTTTTGTAATTTTAAAGAAACAGTAAAAAACCTAGCCGAAAGGCTTAGAGAGTATAATCCTCTAATCAATACTGGAGACATTCCAGATACTATAATTAGTGAGAATGTGGATAAATTTCAAAAAGAACCCAAATATAAGATATTTATAGGAACTTATGCTAAATGCTCCACAGGATTAACTCTCACAGCAGCCTCAAACATGATTTGCCTATCACAGTGTTGGACAGCTTCTCAAAATGAACAGGCACAAGATAGAATCCACAGAATAGGTACCCCAAACAAAGTTACAATATACTATTTAATCACTTCAGAAACAGTGGATGAAAAAGTAGATGAAATAGTTGAAGATAAAAGCGCTATAAGTGATTATCTAATAGATGGAGAGAAAATGTCAGAGCAAGCTTTGAAAAAACTTCAGAAGTATTTGGAAGACTTGTAGAAAAATAGTTGACCATTTTTTATTTTTATTATAATATTACTAATGATAAGAAATAGTCACTAATATAAAAATAAAGAAGAGAAGTGGCTTATATAAAAGGTCAACTTCTCTTTGTTTTTCTTTTACAGGAGGCAACAGTGTTAAATACTTATAAGAAATCATACGAAGAATGTGCAGATTTATTTATAACAGAGAATTGGCGTAAAATGAACAAAAATACCCTTGTTAATAAATATATCGAGGTGGAAAACAATCCTAAGCTAGCCAATGCTTATATGAGTGCAATTATTTGCAGATATTGGGGAGTATTAAGTAAATATTATAATTCCAGTTACAATAGTGTAGATAAATTTACATGCCATGAATGGTTAGTAGGAGCAATTCTAAGAGCTATAAAACACAGGAAGTGGCTAGATCCAAATAATAAGCTGTATGGGGACCCAAATGGTCCAGATAAAGTAATTAATAGATGTCTTGCAAGCGAAAGATTAGGTTTCTTTCAAAGTTCAAATACCTATAAAAGAAAACAAAACTATGGCATTGAAAGTATAGATAAAATTCAAGAGGATAATTCAGAATCTTCCCAAATTCCGCTGTATTTACCAAAAGATTTAGATGAAGGAACATTAAGTATCCATCAACTTATAAGTAATTCTTTTGATAATAAAGATTACATTACATCATTTTTAATTGATGGTATAATTAATTATGATGTATTTGAACCTGCAAATAGTCCAAAAACCAAACTAGATTATAGCGTATTTAGTGAGAAAAAATTACTAAGGCATTTAAGAGCCCTAAGCATACAATATATTAAAGATTTTGCGGATCTATTTAATAAACCTATAGATGAAGTTAAGTTAGCGGTGCAAGAATGTACATCATTAACAAGAACAAAGCTTAAAACCGCTGTAAATAAAAGCATAAAAAATTTAAGTAAACAATACACTAAATTATTAAAAGAATATAATAATTAACAGGGGCGCTAAATGGTTCTTGATCTTTTAAGCACAGATATGTATATTAGTTTTAATGTAAAATTAGCCCACAGAATTGGGCTACAAGCTGCTATTTACCTTGGAGAGCTCCTCAATATTAATAAGAAAGCAATTCAAAAAGAAAAAATTATAGATGGTAATTTTTTTAAGCTAAATAGAGATTATATAGAACAACGAACAACATTACAAAAGCAAGAACAAAAAGAATTAGACAAATTATTGGAGGAATTATCTATAGTCTCTATAGGTACTAATAAAGACACATTAAGCATAAATACAAATGCGATTACAGGTCTCTTATTAGATGATAATGCAGAATTGGTAGATAAAATATTGCAGCCTGTTAAGAAAAAAAGAATGACCAAACAGGAAGTAATAATCGCAAACTTAAAAAACAATATTCGTACGGATAATAGTGAATTAAAAAAGGCGTATGAAGAATGGATAGAAGCTGTAATGGCAAGGCAAGGATGGATGTCAGCTGCAAGTGTAAGAGATGGTCAAGATATTGTAGATAGATACACAAATAAAGATTTAGATGTGGCATTAAAAATAGTTGAAATAGGCGCAATTAATGGACTTAGAGACTTAACATGGGCTATTAATACGTATGAAAAACAACTTAGAGAAGAAAGGGGTAAAAGATTAGGCTCAATTTCAACTTCTTCTTATACTGCTAGAGTTCCTGCACTTGCGGAAGACGAGGTGTTTTAATGATAGATTTAGAAAATTGTCCATATAAAACCAAATGTAAGAAATATAATAATTCTCAATGTCCTATTCAAGATTTATCACAGCCTCAATTTTGTATTAAATTATTTAAGATAAATGAATTACAAGAGAAGGCATTGCTTACAGACAAACAAAAGCAATATGTCCCTCTAAGATTAGATATTGATGGTTCAGATAGAGAAGCCTTTATTAGATTAAAACAAATAGAACAAAGCATAGAAAATTATATTGAAGGGGGAAATAACCTTTACATCTTTTCCAATAATACAGGCAATGGCAAAAGTTCCTGGGCTCTCAGATTACTTAATTCCTATTTTGAAGCCATTTGGTATAAATCAGACATCACATGTAAAGGCCTATTTATAAATGTCCCTAAATTTCTTATTTCTTTAAGAGATAATATATCACAAAAGAATGATTATATCCAGCATATTAAAGAAAATGTATTATCTGCAGATGTTGTGATTTGGGATGATATTGCAACTAAGGGATTTACCACATTTGAAATGGAGAATATTTATAATATAGTAAATAATAGAATGGATGAAGGAAAATCAAACTTCTACACTTCAAACCTTGCTGGAAAGGAATTGCAAGAAGCAATGGGAGATAGATTGTATAGTAGAGTAATGAACGCCTCAGAAGTGTTAGAATTTGTGGGTGCAGATAAGAGAGGACTTAATAAATGATTATTCAACCTCAATTTATTAACTATTTATTAAAATCTAAGGATTCATCTCTAATTACAGTAAATAATCTAACAGATGATTTCTTTTCAGATTACAAAGATGAGTTTAATTATATAAGAAACCACCTACAACAATATGGTAAAATCCCAGATACTGAAACTTTCATAAGTATATTTCCCTCATTTGATTTATTTGATGTAGAGGAAAGCCCCAAATATCTTCTTGATGCTTTATATGAGGATAGAAATAAAAGATACTTAGTAAAAAGTTTCAATTTAATCAGAGATGCAATCAATAATAATAATGTTGATAAAGCATTGAAAATCCAGAAAGAAACAAATGATAAATTAGTCCAGGCAAAACATATTGAATCTGTAGATATCTTTAAAGATATAAGTAGATACAATGTTTTCCTTGATAAAATGACCGACTTTAATAAATATTATGTCACTACAGGATTCCCAGAATTAGATGAAGTAATTGGGGGATGGGATAGAAAAGAAGAATATGCAACCATTATTGCAAGACCTGGTAAGGGTAAATCTTTCATACTATTAAAAACAGCATTAGCAGCGGCAGAAAAAGGACTTAAAGTTGGATTATATTCAGGCGAAATGACAGCGAATAAGGTAGGTTACAGGTTAGATAGTTTAATATCCCACATTTCTAATACTAAATTAAATCATGGTAATGCAGATGTACAAATAGATTATCAAAAATTTATTGACAATATTAAACAAAATATTCCGGGAACCATTGTAATATTAACACCCGCAATGGTTGGTGGACCTGTGGGGGTAGGTACCTTAAGAGCATTTATTGAAAAAGAAAAATTAGATATGCTTTGTGTTGACCAACATTCATTATTGTCAGATGATAGAGGTGCTAAAAATAATATTGAAAGAGCTGCCAACATATCTACAGATTTGAAATTACTTCAAACTCTAACAGGCATCCCAATTATTACAGTATCACAGCAAAATAGGGAAAGAGTAGAAGAAAATGGTGCAGATACAAGAAATGTATCTCAAAGTGATAAAATTGGTCAAGATAGTACCATTGTAATAGCATTGGATAAAAAAGATAATGTGCTTACTCTTAATTTAATCAAGACAAGAGACGGTGGGGAAGGAAACCACCTAAGGTATCTAATCAATCTTGATAAAGGATCATTTACATTTATTCCAGATGAAGAAGATGCAACTAAGGGATCAAAATGTGAAGACCTTAAAAATGAGTTTGAATACGAAACAAATATCATGGAGAATCCTTTTTAGTGGAACTTATAATTAAAAATAAAACCATAAATGGTAATATAAGAACAATTCTTGAAAAACTTAAGGTTGATTCCAAAAAATTCAATTTATTAAGAGAAATGAAGGATTCAGGTGATGAATTAATTGTTACTTGTCCTTACCATGCTAATGGTATGGAGAAACATCCTTCAGGGGGCTTTTTAAATACAAGAAAAAATTCTAAAACCCCCTTTGGTTTTTTCCACTGTTTTGCTTGTAATCATAGTGCTTCATTACCTCAATTAGTTGCAGATTTTTTTGATAGTGATTTAGAAGTAGGTGAAGAATGGTTAATCAATAATTTTGGTGGGGATGTAATTTCAAATGTACTATCTTCTCCAATAGAACTAAAACCAAAAGAAAATAATAAACCGCCCCTAGATGAAGCCATATTAAGGGAATTTGATTATTATCATCCATATATGTGGCAAAGAAAACTTACAAAGAAAATAGTTGATGATTTTAGAATTGGGTATGATCATATCCGTAATGCAATTACTTTTCCAGTATGGGATGAAAAAAACAATTTAAGATTTATTACAGCAAGATCAGTAACATCAAAACACTTTTGGATTCCTAAAGATGCAAATAAACAAATATTATACTTACTTAACTTTGCAATTCAACAAAATGTAACTATATTAGGTATTACAGAAGCTCAAATAGACGCATTAACATCTTGGAGTTATGGTTTTCCTTGTTGTGCTACATTAGGCAGTGTTTCAGATGAACAAATAGAAATACTAAACAAATCAGGAATAAGAATATTTATCACTATGTTTGATAATGATGAATATGGAGAAAAATTCACAAACCACTTTAATAAAAAAATTAGAAAAGATGTTTTAGTATATAATTTAAAATTACCAAAAGGAAAGAAGGATATAAATGATCTTTCTTTAGAAGAATTTAACAAATGCCTAAATGAATTAGGTATAGAATATCGAATAGAAGAAAATAAATTTGGAGGTGTCCAATAAATGGGACAAGTAGATTATAGTAGTTTTAAGCAAAGAACAGCACAGAATAATTCAAATGGAAATAACAGTAACAGAGGTCCCAGAGTTGGGTATTTTACTCTTAAGCAAGATAGGGATCAAGCCATTGTAAGATTCATGATTGATTCACCAGACGATTTTGATATTGTTGCTGGTCACAGAATGATGATTAATGGATTTAATAGAATGGTAAATTGTGTTCGCGATATTCATGATCCAGTAGAAAGTTGTCCTCTTTGTACAGCAGGAAAGAAGTTAGAATATAGAATTTATATTCACCTTATTGAATATACAAGAGATGAAGAGGGTAAGATTGTAGCTACACCCAAGGTATGGGAACGCTCAACAGCTTACATTAATACACTAACAAATCTTCTTAACGAATATGGCCCACTTTCTGATAATGTTTTCAAGATTACAAGAAATGGCGCTGCAGGTACAACAGGCACAACTTATGATATTACTTATTGTAGACCAGAGGTATATAAGCCTGAACTTTATGTTAAGGATGAATCACTTTTTAACGGATATAAGGCAGTAGGCAATGCTGTATTAGATTATGATGTAGATAAACTTGCAGAGCTTGTAAGTGGGACCGCAGAAGCACCAACTACAAAGAAGGAAGAACAGCCCGTGCAGGATTGCGCTCCTAGAACAGCTCCAACTACAGAAGCTCCCAGGACAGCTCATTCCGCAACTACTCCTCGTTCTGCTCCTACATATAGTGATCAGGATACATCCCAGCCTAACATGCCAGGTAGAAGATTTTATTAATAAAGCAATAAACTTAGGGGTTGGTGTAACAGCCAACCCCTTTAATAAAATAAAAATGGAGGAAATAAATGGGTAGGAAACCTAAACAAATACCTCAAGAATCATTATGGGGTGAAGAATTTAATTTACCACCACCTCAAGAAGAAGTAAAAAAAGTATTGAAAAAAGTAAATGATAAAACAGATGCCCAAAAAATCAAATCTAAATTAACACCACTATCAGAGAAAATAGAAATTATTTCCCAAAATGTACATAAAGTATTAGGCCATTACAAAGACCAAATGGTAGTAATTAGGGATAAAGAAACCTTCCATAATTACATTAGTGCGGCTATTGAGCAAGGAATAATTGCTATAGATACTGAAACAGACAATACAGTTGATACAGTGGCTTGTACTTTAATGGGTTTGGTTATATATACTCCAGGCCAAAAAAATGGATATGTGCCTGTACACCATGTAGATTATGTAACAAATGAACTACTCCCAAACCAACTAACAGAAAAAGATATAAGAGAAGAACTAAACAGATTATTAGACAATAACACATATATAATAATGCACAACGCGATATTCGATATTCAAGTTATTTATACTACATGTGGTGTTTTCCTTCCATGCCACTGGGATACAATGGTGGGCGCAAGATTATTAAATGAGAATGAAAAATCATCAGGCTTAAAATATCAATATATAGATAAAATTGACCCTAACCAGCAAAAATATTCGATTGAGGAACTATTTGAAGGCTTATCATATGCTATTTTTCCTCCAGAATTGTTTGCATATTATGCCTCAACTGATGGATATATGACCTATAAACTATATGAATATCAGGTAGAAGCATTTAAGGACCCAGAACAAGCAGGAATGTTTAGGATATTCAGAGAAACAGAAATGAATATCATTCCTATCTTGGCCAAAATGCAATTAAAAGGTGTAGCTTTTGACCACGATTATCAAGCACGACTATCTAAAAAATATAATAAAATATATGAAGAATGTGATGCTTTAGTAATGGAAGAACTACACAAATTTGATGATATAGTAGCCAAATGGAGATTAACACCAGAGGCTAATTACAAACCTCTCAATAGAAAGGGGGATGGGTTTAATAAATCCAAAAATGAGCAATTAGAAGATCCAATTAGTGCAGATTCACCCACGCAACTAGCAATATTGCTATATGACATATTAAAAGCACCTGTAGTATCTAAAGATAAGCCAAGAGGTACAGGGGTAGAAGAACTAAAAGCTTTACAAGCCAAGCTAAATTTACCTCTAATAGATCTCATATTAAAGAAAAGAAATATTCAAAAATTACTAAATACATTTGTAGATAAACTACCTGGAGATGTAAGTAAAGTGGATGATAGAGTTCATGCAAGCTTCGGTTCTGTCATGACTGACACGGGCCGTTTCAACTCTTCATCGCCTAATTTGCAAAATATTCCCGCTAAGAATAAAGAGATTCGTTCAGTTTTTTGTGCAGGTAGAGCACAAGAAATAGAAAAAATATTTGATGGTTTCTTACATCTATATGATTATGATGAAGTAGAAACCCAAAGAGGTTGGGTAAAAGCAAAAGATCTAAAAACAACAGATTCATTGGTAGTAGAAGATGGCATCCTTAAAATTGCGTCTATTAGAGATCTAAATGGTATAATTCAAGTGTTCCCAGAAGAGGAAGAAAATAAAGGAGTGGAACATGCAGCATAAAATAAAAATTAGAAAACCAGAAAAGAAACTAGTTGGGGGTGATTAAATGAAGTCCCTATGTGTAGAGATATGCATAGGTATCCCATTGAATTGCTGGAAACTCCTAACGTAAAGCCGAGGACAACCAGCAGCCAAGCCTCTTTACTGAGGAAGGTTCAACGACTATCTCGCAAGAGAGTAGAAAGTAAGTACTTTCGAAGTGGTGGGTATCCATAATAAATGGATAAAGATATAGTCTAAACACCTGTGAAAATAGGTGGGGATAAAAATAATTATCCCATTATAGTGTAACGAACTATAATAAATGCATGTGTTCTCTCAACTAGAAGTAAAAACTGCAGTCTATAGTTCCAATGATCCTGACATGCGTAAGACATATGAAGATGGTCTAGACTTGTATTCATTAGTTGGTTCCATGGCATATAATAAAAAATATGAAGAATGCTTGGAATTTTATCCTGAAGGAACTGAACTAGAAATAGAAGGTAAAAAAATAGTTTGCGGGCGAAAAGAAATAACTAACGAAATTGGAAAAAAATATCGTCAATCTTCAAAATCTATTCTGATAGGTAGTATATATCAAAGAGGTGTTCCCTCTATTGCTGAACAAATAAAGAAAACCCCAGAAGAAACAAAAGAAATAATGGATAATTTCTACAAGGGTTTTCCTACCATGACTAAATGGTTTGAGGATAGTAAGAAATTTGCTTTAAAATATGGATACATGGATAATGCGGTTGGCAGAAGAAGAAGACTGCCTGCAGCATTGCTCCCCAAATATTCCATTACTACCTCAGTAACATCAGGTTCAGAAGGTTTTAATCCATTACTAGGGTGCAGCAACAAAATAGATACCACTTTAATTGATAAATATAGAAAAAAATTAGAAGAAAGAGAATTCATATCTGCTAAAGATTATGAAGAGATTAAAAAGCAGGCAAAAGCTGAAGGTGTGGAGATTCACAATAATGGTGGACTGATAGCACAGGCGTTGAGGCAGTGTGTAAATTTCCAAGCTCAGAGCTTGGGCGCGGATATAGTCAAATTCGCAATGATTTTAGCAGATAAAGATCCAATTCTTAAAGATCTTGGTTTTGAAATGTTAATCCAAGTCCATGATGAGCTGATTGGTGAATGCCCTGCAGAAAATGCAGATAAAGTAGCAAAAAGATTATCAGAATTAATGTCCTCAACTGCGGAAAAAATGACAGATAATATTCCTTTTCCGGTAGATTGTTATGAAGTAAATAATTGGTATGAAGATGAATTAAATACTTCTCTTCAAACACTGATGATGCATCATAAAGAACTATCTCAAGAAGACTTATATAAATTAGCATGTGAAGAACACCAAGAATTACTTCCAGAAGCTATCCATGATGTAATATTTGAGGGAAAAGAATTAAGAATTTCTTAGTTTCTTAGAGAAATATTGTGCTAGATTACATGTACAATAATTTAACAAGGAGTTATCTATGGATAAAAGACTTATTAATTTTGAAATAGATGAGGAACTAAGAAAGAAAATAAAGAAAGAAGCGTATGATTTAGATTTATCTATTTCTGCAGTACTTAGGCATATCATAGAAAATTATTTTAATGCTAAGGAAGAGAAAGATGAGAGTGTCAGGATTTGAAGCGCTTGTAGATAGGATAACCAAAGAAGAATTATACCAATATGTAGTGGTAGAACGCCATACCAATAGAGAAGCAAAACAACATTTTAATATTGGGTCTAGTGATACTCTTCTGAAACTTTTAAAATATTATGGGTTAAAAAAACCCACGAAGAAAGAAATATTACTTACCAAGGCATCAAAGGAAGAACTTTACCAATATTATATAGTTGAAAACCATACATTTAAGGAGTGCATAGAAAAATTCAATTTGGGTAGTTTCCCACAACTTAAAAAACTATGTAACTACTACAATATTGTTAAAAATGAGCCTATAGAAGAGATAATAAAAAGAGTACCTAAAAATGAAATAATTAGATATTATATAGAAGAAAAACACAGCCATGATGAAACTCTTGAATATTTTAATTTAGGTGCTGATGCTTTTTATTATCTTTTAAAGCTATATGATATAGTTAAAGAAAGATTCAATTGGGGAAAATTTCAAAATAAACCCACAAAAGAAGCATTATATAATTTATATGTTGTACAAAATAAAACAGCGATAGATATATCCGCAGAATATAACATAAGTAAAGGATTAATTATTCGACTTCTCAAAGAATATGGTATAAGCTTAAAAACCATGTCAGAAAATGTCAGGTTGGGTAGAGAAAAAGTTTATAAATTATATGGATCTAAAGAAAATTACTGTAAAGCAACAAACAATAAAGTACAGCAAACTATGCTAAAAAAGTATGGTTTTAATACATATTCTCAGATGCCTGATTATAATGATAGAGTTAAATCAACTAACTTGAAAAAATATGGCGTAGAGTACTATACCCAATCTCAAGAGAATAGAGATAAAATTAGTGAAAAACTAAAAGAAAAAATTAATGAATTAGGGTATGCAAAACTAAGTCAAGCCTCATTAGATGAAAAATTGCTCAAATTACTATATAATGAAGAGGAATCTGTAAAATTCCTAAATACATTTAAAGAACCCCCCACACCATTTCAACTTCAACAACAATTTAATTGTGGACAAACAGTTATAAGCCATTGGATAGAAAGATGCAATTTACAACCCTATGTAAGCTATGTGGTAAGCAACCCTGAAAAAGAAATAGAAGAATATCTAAAATCCCTAAATGTTTGTTACCAAATGCACAGTAGGCTTACTTTAGATAGTAAGAAAGAGCTAGATTTTTATCTGCCCGACTACAATATAGGTATCGAATTTAATGGTACTTATTGGCATTCAAGTTTGATTAAAGATAAAAATTACCATTATAATAAATCAATAGAGGCTGAAACTAAAGGAATAAGAATAATTCATATTTGGGAGTATGAGTGGGAAGATTCAAAACAACGTGAGAAAATATTATCTCTCCTAAAGATAGCATGTAATAAAGTAAATACAAAAATTTACGCACGTAATTGTACAATTAAAGAAATTACAAATAGAGAAGCAAAACCTTTTAACGAAGCCAACCATTTACAGGGGCATAGAAATGCCCAAGTAACCTATGGTTTATTTTATAATGATAGATTAGTACAACTAATGTCCTTTAGTAGAACTAGGTATAATAAAAACCTAACTGGTGGTAATGATTGGGAAATAATCAGAGGATGTCCGGCAAGCAACAACATAGTTGTTGGTGGTGTAAGTAAGCTATTTAAACATTTTCTTAAAGAATACAATCCAGATCATGTTTTTAGTTACTGTGATTTCAATAAGTTCGATGGTAGAGGCTATGAAGCAATTGGTATGAAATTTGCAGGGTATACTGGACCAGATATGAAATGGTTACTACAAAATGGCCAGGTAGTTTCTAGACAGCCTTCAAAGCATAAAGAACTGAAAGAGATCTCTAAAGCTCAGCTTTGGGGGGCAGGCAGTAAAAAATATATGTGGGAGAAACCTACGCAGAACTAACCCCAGAACAAATAAGGGGAGTGTTAAGCGGAGAAATAAATGGTCTCTGGAATGGATTGTCTTAAAAACAAATAATAGAAGGACTTAAAAAACACCTCAAGCCCAATTTTTATAATTATGCAGATAACAGACGATGATCTTTACTTCTATTATGGAAGCAAATATTTAAACCTAAATAGTAGATATAAACAAGCGCCAGATTTATTTAATGAGGAAAGAAAAAAGCTATCTAAGGGAGGAGGCTCTAGAGAAGACATAATAGCATATGCTAAAAAATCTCTAAGGGCCCCGCTGCCCAATGAACAAGAATATATTAAGAGGGAAGATTGGCTTCCCTTTGAAGATTTAACTGGTGAAAGACAAGAAGTATTAGATAACCCTATTTGGAATAAAACTCAAAAATTTATATTTGAAAATTTTAAACCCTCATCTACTTCTCTTATTATTCAAAGATGCAGCAGCAGAAAGCCTTATATAGATAATGGTAATTACAAATATACCAAATTATTGCAGGAACACAAACTATGCGACCTTGCTGTTGCTTCATTAGAGATAATTCCTATAAATTTTACCATTTATTATCCATTTAGGCAGTATGATTGGAATGATAAATTTGAAACTCCAGAACTGACAGAATATGCTATAAATAGAAAGACAAATAGAATTATCCAATTTATAGATCATTTTGGGTATCAAAAGATACTTATTCTAGGGCCAGGGTTTGAACATGACACTTATTATAAAACCATTACAGATAAACTAAAAGAACATTATGGAACTTCAAAGGAAATTCATTTTGTAATGGATGAAGAAACGACAAATAAGTGTATCGAAACTATGAATGGGTACAAAGGATTAGCAAAAGTCAGATACCCCAATCTTAAACCTACTCAAGAAAGAATTTGCAGTTTGTTAGGGGTAGAAAACCCTCAAAAGAAGATTGAGAAGGTAAAATTATGGTAAAAAAAAATAGTTGACTCTTTTCCATACTTCTATTATAATACTGGCAGAAATTAAGTGAGAGGTATAAGAAATGGAAAAGAAAGAGCTGAATGAGCAAATTGAGATTTTCAGGTCGAGGATTGAAAATGAAGAGAATGTAATTGCTAATAAATTTGTAAATATTTTTTATCATTTTCTCCCCGAAGGAATTAACATTACAGGTTATAAATACAGTAGAAATCTTGGATTTACAGCATATGTTGAAGCTAACAAAGTTGCAAATCTTGCCATTACTTGGGACAACTTTACCAAGGGTTTCCATACCCGTTTGTGCGGTATGGATATTACCAAAGATAATTGTATAAATGTTTTCATAATGAATGACCTTTGGAAGCACCAAGAAGAAATTGAAGCTGAAGTTGCTGAAAAGATCAATTATGATTTGATAGATGCCCTGATAAATAAATTTGAAGAATTGAAACGTGAATTACTTGTAATTGAAGCACAAGAGGAAGAGGAACTTAAAGATAAGCTGTTTACTGTAGGTAATGTATTCCATCAAGGCGATGCGTCCTATCAGGGCGATAAGATTAAAACTGAAAAGGGACTTCTTGGGTTGTTTGCAGGTAATTGGTATGTTCTTCACCACAATGTTTGGGATGTTGAGGTTAGAGTTATAGCCAGTAAACCCAATGCCAAGAAATTCCAATATAAGGTCACTTGGATGGAAGATGGTGATGAAATGACCAAAGAAGGATGTTTGAAAAAAGAACACGTTGTAGATTTTGTCCATTGGGAAAACAGATGCAATAAAAGGGACGACAATGATACCAGTTGGTTCATTAAATAATTAAAGAAAATGTATGAACAGGTGGTAGTAAAAACACTACCACCTACATACTAATCAAAATAAATAAATTAAAAGGATAGTATTTATATGGCAGTAGAAAAACATATTCCTAAAGATGCAGAAGGCTATATTACACCAAACCATTATTACGGGCAAAATTATCAATTGCTTGACGTAATTGAAGATCAGCTATCCCCAGAGGGTGTAAGAGGATTTACAAAAGGCTTAATTTTCAAATATCTATATGGATGCGTAGATGATACAACATTGCGCAGATGTACAAAGGCAAAATACTATCTTGATGAATTAATTATTTATTGTAAGAATCATGGGGAAACAATCCCTGAAGATAATAACCTTAAACCCAAATATTATAATAAGGGAAAAATTGAAGTTATTGATATCCTTGAAGACCAACTATCAAAAGAGGAATTAAAAGGTTTCTATCTTGGTATGGTGATTAGATATCTTACAAGAGAGGGAAAAAAGAACGGTTTGGAAGATCTTCTAAAAGCAAAATACTATCTTGATAGATTCATTACAAACTTGGAAGGTGGTTTATAATGAATCCCATTGAAATTGCAGGTATTATAGCATCCCTATTTATTGTTGTTTCTATGTGTTTTAAGACAACAACATTTAAGGGTACTATCATTATGAGAATTATAAATGGTTTAGGTAGTATAGTATTTGTAGTTTATGGGGCTTTACTTCCAGCACTTGCAACACTTATTACTAATGCTTGTGCCTTTGTAATAAATCTATTTTATCTAATAAAGGAAATTAAAGATCATTATAAAAACAATCAATGAATATTGCATAAATAGATGAACAATCATAAAATTGGATTTAAAAAGTCCAGGGACGTGTTACACTAACCTTACTGTCCATAAACCTAAAGGTGGCTTAAACGATTCAAGGTCGGCCACTGTATCTTTAGTGGTCGACCTTTTTTAATATATGTATATAAGGGTATTTTCGATATCTTCATACCCATAATAATTCTTCTAAGATATAATGATTATTTAGGAGACAAAAAAGTAAAATGAAGTGTGTAGTAAGTTTAAGTGGTGGTAGAGATAGTGCTACCTGCCTTGGTGTTGCAGTTGATAAATATGGTGCAGAGAATGTGTATGCCATGGGATTTGAATATGGTAGTAAACATCCTCAAGAACTAGAGCATGCAAAGAAAATTGCAGCCTATTATAATGTACCTTATCAAATTGTTACTATCAACCCAGAAATTTTTAATGGTTCCACATGTACCTTACTTCAAGGATCAGAAAAAGAAGTACAAAAAGGTAAGACATATACTGAAATACTAGCAGAAAAAGAAGGTAAAGTTGATACATATGTACCCTTCAGAAATGGTTTATTTTCAGCATATGTGGCAGCTAAAGCGGAAAGTTTAGTACAGCAATTTGATGAAGATGTAGTAGTTATGTTAGGGCAGCACGCAGATGATAGTGGCTATTACATTGATGAACATGGTAATGAAATGTTAGATGAATCAAAAGCTGCCTATCCAGATTGTACAGTTTCATTTGTAAAAGCATTTGAAAAAGTGGTGGAAGTTAGTTCAGTAGGTAGAGTTCATTACGAAGCACCCTTTGTTAAGATGCACAAATGGGAACTAATAAAAATGGGGTTAGGGCTTAAGAAGAGGGTTCCATATGAACTGTGCTTTAGTTGTTACGACCCTGTTTATGAAAATGGCGAATGGGTGGAATGTAAGAACTGTGCTACTTGTTTAGATGTAAAACAAGCAATGGATAAAACACTTGATAAAATTCAAAGTGAAAATCCAGAACTATATGAAGAAGTAAAATATTTAAGAAATTAAAATTTGGAGGCAAAATAAATAAATTATGGAAAAGGTAAAGAACTTTTTTGTAAGCGTAGGAAGAAAAATCAAGCAGGGCTTCTACAATGAATTTGTAGGTACGTGGAAGGGAATTACGAAGGAAAAGATCAGTTTTTCCATTGTATTACTTGTAATTGCTAATATTTTCTTCTTATTAATTAGTAATATTATTGCGGTTAAGACAATAGTATTTGGTAGAGTAAATGGGTTACAGTTTTCTGTGCCCTGCGCCGTATTATGCTATAGTTTTTCGATTATTATCAGTGATTTGTTAGCAGAGTTAGATTTCAAATGGACACGTCGTAGTTGCCATATAGGTTTCTTTTTGAACCTATTAATGGTCGCTATTTTCGAACTTTCAATCGTAATTCCAGGCGAAGTAGGTGGTTTCCAAGAAGGTTTAGGGGTATTAGGTACTACTTGGTTTATGCTCATCGGAAGCGTGCTCAGCTTCTACATTGGTGATTTGGTGAACGATAATGTATTTAAGAAACTTAGGAATAAAGATGGTGAAGGTAATGGTAAATTAATTAAACGCTGTATGCTAAGTACAGTATTTGGTCAATTATTGGATGCTACAATTTTCATTTTCTTAAGCCTTCAACTTCTTCCAGGCTTATTTATGGAAAGTGGGCCATTTACAGCACTTAATTCATCACTTGCAGATCCTATTAGCTGGGCTAATATGGGAGTTATGATTGGTCTACAATGGGTAATAAAGGTACTTATTGAGTTTATAGTATCACCCCTTGTAATTCTTATTTGTAATAAGTATAAGAAATCTCATCAGGAAGAACTCTAATTTAATATTAATAAATACATAGAGGGCTCCTATATTATTAAGTGTAGGAGCCCTAATTTATAAAAGAAAACTAAAGAAAATAAGAGAAGTCAAAAGGTAATGTGCTAAATTAGATGAAAATGCCTTTTGAAGGAGATAATAAAATGGATAAACATGCAGTAAACTTTGAACTTCCCGAAAATATTTTCCTTCAGCTTAAACAATTAGCAGAAGATAATGATAGAAGTATCGCTTCTCAAATAAGAACAATCATTATCTCCTACTTGAAGGAGAATAATAGTGACGCACCAGGAATTCAAAACTAAATTATCAGAAACAAAAACCATTTTAAATGTAATGAAGGTTTAGTTGATTCTTTTTTAGATTTATCTTATAATAGAGCCATGAAAAAGATAATCAAGATTGAAGGCAATAAGAAAGAAGTAATTAAGATAAAAAATCTTAATCAGCTGGTTGATCTTTATCCTGATGAAGCTTGGGTAAATAGTTACGGGGTAAAAAGAACCATAAATGGAATGATTGTAATAATTTATAATGATGGGCTATGGGGAGAAAATACCCATCCTATTACCACCCCATTTCAAAATCAAGAATGGGTAGGCCCCATATTCATAGTCAAAATTTCCAAATATTCTCATTTATACAACCTTACAAAGAAAGAAATAAAGGAATACATGAATGGATAGTGATTCATCCCAAATTTGGGAAAAACTTAAAAAATTAAACGAGACGCATTATGCAGATGCTGATTATAGGAACCAACACTTTAGAAAACATGCCAAGCAATTTAAGGGAGATCGCCAGCGAGAAATTAATGCTGGCCTTTTTAATCTCTTTGATGTAATGTCTGAAGAAGAGTATGATGAGAAGGGCCATCAGTTATCTCTTCAACCAGTAACTTCCTCCGAAACTAATTCTACAGATGATGTTATTGGGTATATTACAAAATATGAAAATAGAATTATAAAATACAATAAGAAAACAGGTGAGCTAATTGTATATAAGGCTAATTCTTCTCCCGGGGCTACAATTTCCTATTATATGGTAACTGGCAATTCAGAAAGTGCAAGAAATAGAGTCTATAATCAAATGAAAAATGGTAATGGCAAATATGCAATGAAACGCAAATATGTACCTGAAGACGATATGTATAATACACCCTAGTGATTAATATCCCACATTGTAATTATGAAAAACAAAGATATAGGAAATGATAACGATGATGATAAGCACTAATAATAGAGGTAAATAAAATGGGCAATAAAAATAAGAAACAACTAACTGAAGATGAACAGCTCGAGTTAGATTTTGAAAGGGCATTAAAACTCCTTCCCCATATAACTATTCTTCCTAAAGAATGGGATGTTCCAGAAGATGACATTTATGATGAGGTTTACGGGGACGATGACGATGACGGGGCGGAGGACTAACTAATGCAAAAATGGGATGTATACTTAGCAAAAGTAAGATTTGAAGAAGATCACCGCAGATATAAAAGAAGACCTGTACTTATCTTAAATCCTTCCACAGTACTTGTATTATCTTTTAAAATAACCTCTCATGAGCCCCGTACAAATTTTCCAGGAGAATACCAAATTATTAAATGGAGAGAAGCAGGATTACTTAGACCTTCTGTAATAAGATGTTCTCAAATTATTGATTTGTCTCGTAGAGATATTAGAAGATACTTAGGTAAATTACAACCAGAAGACATCAGAGGAGTACAAGAAATAGTAAGAAGAGAACTGCCAGAATATTCTCATTTGGTAGAGAAATTTCAATTATCTGATGATGATTCTTTTATCCCAGATGATAATCCAATGTTTGATAGAAGTATATTTTAACTAATTCCTTTATTATATAATATAAAAATACATTCTTTTTCTCCGCTTTTGTTGCTAAATTATACGAGATATAATCTAAAGAACTTGGGTAGTGAATATATTAAAAAAAAAATAGCTCTCCTATGTCCCCCTATTACTTTTATAATGGGGGGGGGGCATAGGAGATAATAATTATGATTCTTAGAAACAATGAAGATTTAAAAAAACTACTTTGTAGTAAAGAGAGAATCCCTGTAAACAAAATCACATTTGAACCTTTCCGTAAAGCATTTGCTGATGTTACACATAGCATGTATGATGATATTTTTGACTACTATGAGGATGATGCTTATACTTACGATGGTGATCTTAGAGCTGCATATAAATTTAAAGAAGAAGATTTTGACATTAACAAATTTGTTATTCATTGGGAAGATGAAGATGAGGGGTTGTTTATGTACCCCAAATACACTACAAGTAGAAGATTAATAGTCAACTTTCTTGATGATTGGCTTGATGAAAACTACTATGTAACAGATTATGAGTTTAGTGTAGGTAATGGAGAATATGAGGATGCTGGTATAGTATTTGATACCGGTTATCATAAGTGGTTTTCAGAAGAGGGAAAATTCGATATTGATGATGAGAGTATGTTTTTAAATAATGTGAAGTATCTCAAATCTAATCCTGATCTTCTTACAGTGTTTGGATTAAAATCTTCTGACCTCCAACTAAGTGTAAGCGAATATTACAGAGAACAACTAAGCAGAAGAAGATATTTAAAATAAAAAAAAATTAAAATTAACCTCCCTATGCCCCTTCTATGGGGGGGGGGCACAAGGAGTTATATATAAAATGAATTTATATTCAGAAGCAAACAAATATTTCGAAGAAATATTAAAAGAAGAAAATGCTAAGCTTAATGAAAGCTTAAAGAAAAAGAAGCTGAAAGAATCTATTGGGTCTCGGAAGAAGTTAAGAGAGACTGCCATTGAAGATCCTTACTATCTTGCACTAGATACTACAAACCCTTATTATAAAGTATTATTAGGCATTTTAAAAAACAATAAAAAGATAGCTAATTCAGTATGGGAAGAATATATAAAAGATTATCTTCCTGATGAGGGTACAGATTCACCCGAAGAGTTCAAACAAAATCTTTTAGACTCTTTCTTTTATGATATAATAGAAGAAATGGTAGAAGAAGGTGATGATGATTTAGCAAGAAAGGTAATTGATATTTTAGGGTGGAAAAAACATTTTTCAGGTTATGAATATGGATTATATGATGATACTATTCCTTCAGTTTGGTATTCTGTTTATGAATTGGACAAAGATGGTAATGAACTCGATGAGGTAGATAGCTTCGATACTCCAGAAGAAGCAATAGCTTTTGCTAAAAAACAATCATTTCCTACTCATGTGGTCTTTGTACCTGAAGCAGACCCTGATGATGATCCTGAATATAGAAGATATCTTAGAGACCATTATGATTATGAACCCTTTGAGATTGTTTGGGAGAGTGTAGTTGATGAATCTTTTAAGTATGGTAGATCAGGTAAAAAGAAATTAAAAGAGGCAGAACATTATAATATTGATGATCTTCATTTTATATACACTGTACGTGCACTAGATGAGGATGGAGAAGTTGAAGATAACATTAGATCATTTAAGAACAAAGAAGATGCAATTAAATGGGCAAAAACTCGTAACTATTTTGTTGATGTATGTTCAGACGTCGAAGAAGAATTAAGCTACAACGATTTACTCGAGTTAGAAAACAATGGAAAAATCTACGACGTAGTATGGACTAACTACGAATCCCTTAGTGACGTACTGAAGAGAACCATCCCAAAAAATCGGGCAAAACTTCTCTCTTATATTGAACAAAATCTAAAAGACTCTGGCGATTACTACGATGATCACGGCAGTGTTAAAGACATAGCTTATTACGAATTTGTAGAGGGCGGGGGTATTGATATTATCATCCCTGATGCCTATGTACTTTCTGAGGGAGGTGATCCAGACAATGTTAGCGATGACATTGTAGACGATTATTTTGATGAGCTCTGGGATAACAGGCTTAAGAAAAAAATAGAAGACCTACTTAAAAAGTATAGCAGAAAATAAAACAAACTTAATAAAAACACTACCATCAAAGGAGCAGATTTGTTTATCTGCTCCTTTTTGTTATCTTTTAGTTGATTTCTCTTTCATTTTATATTACAATAATCATGATAAAAAGGTGAGGTAAAATCCATATATGGACTACTTTGAATATTATAATCCCAACCCTAAGGGCAAATTAGTTTCTGACTGTGTTAAGAGGTGTCTTTCAAAAGCAACAGGTGAAGCTTATATTTATATTCAAAGACAGCTCAATGCTATTCACAGGGAATTTCACACAACAGATTACCGTGCCAAGAAAGTGTGGTTAACATTTATAGAGAGACACGGATATGAGAAATTCCCAATTCCGGTTGAAAAAGGAAAGCCCAGAACTACAGTTGCAGATCTTGCAAGGCAACAGGCAGCAAATGTAAACGGGCTTGCTAACTACAGGATTATCTGCAGGTGTGCAAAACATCTAGTGTGCGTAGCTGAGGGTAAATATTGGGATACTTGGGATAGTGGCGACTGTTGTGTTTATACTTCCTGGCTTGTTCCTATTCATGAAGAAAAGAGAGTAACCGAGAATGACGAAATTACAAAGCTGGAATCAGAGATTGAAGCCAAAAGAAGGGCGCTTAAGGAACAGGAAAAAGAGCTTAAGAAGCTAGAGAGAAAACTTAACAAGCTTAAAGGTGTTCCTACTAATGCTCAACTTAGAAAAGATTTTGACGTTATTGAGCCCATTGGAAAATATGATCCTTATGGGTCTTGTTGGTTTAGGCCCAAGAAAACAGTATAAATGAGGTAAAAAACTATGTATGATGATGAAAAAACTTATGAAAATGATGGAAAAGCTAAAGTAGGCGTATATCCGGATGAGGTGGGCATGTGCCCGGAAAATTGTAGCTCCTGCAAGTGTTGCCCTTGGTTTATTCTTTGCTATGATGAGGATGAGTAAATGAACTACTACACTTCAGACACGCACTTCTTTCACAAAAATATCATCAGGCTGTGTAATAGGCCTTTTGGCAGTTTGGAAGAGATGCATCAAGAGATCATCAAGAGGTGGAATAGTAAGGTTAGCCCAGAAGACACAGTGTACTTCCTGGGCGATTTTGCGTTCACTTGTAAAGATATTCAGGGAATCAAAGATATCATCAGTCAGCTGAATGGGCAGAAAGTGATCATTAAGGGAAACCACGAGTTTGGCTTTGATGATTATAGTGTTAGAAAAGCTGGCAATGTCCTCTCCGTACAAAACTACCTTGAAATTAGCGATAATGGTAGAAAGGTTGTCCTATTCCATTATCCTATTGAAGACTGGGATGGCAGATGGAGAGGTTCTTATCATCTTTATGGTCACATTCATAATAACCAACACTGTATAGCGCTTCCCGAACACATTCGTAGATTCAATGTTGGGGTCGATGTTCACAACTTCTATCCAGTTACATTGAACGAATTGATTGCCAGTCGCAAAGGCAAAGAGAATCAGTATTACGAGGGGGAGACCAAATGATCATTAACCTTCATGACTACTACAGTATCTACAATGGTATCAAGCAGGTAGATCTCAAGCCTGGCATTACATTTGTTACTGGATGTAATGGCGCAGGTAAGTCTAGCTTCATTAGAGAAATTGTGGAGGTCTTCAAACAGCAAAACCTAAAATACCAACTTCTTGACTGCAATAAAGATTTTCATATTCAGGATGTTGATAGCCTTAGTAAGAGATATAGTGTTGAAGACCTTGTTAAAGGGGCTTTTAGTAGTGAGCATGAGCATTATGAAAACATGTTCATGTCGTGGGTCAGTAACTGCAGGTATGGAGACAACTATAGAGGACAGGAAGTAGGAATCTTTATTGATGGTCTGGATAGTGGCGGAGATGTAATCTTCTATAAAAATCACATGGAATTGTTTAAGCTCATGGAAGAAGATTGCAGATCAAGAGGAATCACCCTTTATTTGATCATTAGCTGCAATAACTTTTACTATCTCTCTCACGGCTGTGGTGCAAACGCAAGAACTTTGTTCTTACCTCAATTCAAAGAATATGAACATCCTGTGTATAGAGCAGATGAATTTGAGATATATGTACAAAACATCACTAATTGTGCAAAAGCTAGAGGGTTTAAATTATGAGTTTGTTTGAATGGTTTAAGAATATTTTTCTTCCTAACGCTTCAGATGGAACACTAGCGATTCTTTTTTATCTTTATGATAAATACTATGGAGATAGGAAACTAAGCTGTGAGGAGATAGATTTTATTCGGGAGGAAATGCATTTAATTAAAACACTTCCTTACAAGGGCAATGATTTATGGAAGAATTAGACGAAGAGTTGTTATATGAAGAACTAATGTATGAAATGGCAAATGTCAGGAGAGATAGACGAAATGACTTCATGTTAATGGCTATTAATCCTGATTCGAACAGAGTTGGAGATCCTTATTTCAAGGTGTATAATGCAGACAGTTGGAGAAAGGCTACTAAAGTAGCGAGATTAGCATTTTTTGAACCTAAACTAATTATTCATAAAAGCGAGGGGGTGCAACCCTGGAAAACATTGACAAAAAGAGATATTGAAGATATAGAAGATTTCCTTGACTCCCCAGCACGTGGAGATATAAAAGCTACCGTGTGGGATGTACTTAAATACAGGTGGAATGATGAGTATGGGTTCTATATGAGATCTTTTGCGGATTATATTAGGGGAGAATATAATGAAGAGTATGAAGATGATCCTTCATATGTTCCCTCCTATCTTGATCCCCCGGATTACAGAAAATTAGCGAGGTGATACTTAATGTATTACAAGAGCCCTGAGCAGGTAAAAGAAGAATATGGCTCCATAAATAGCATGTGTCTAGAGATTTGCAACTGCTATACAGCTGTTCCTGATGACTACTGTACAGGTGGTTGCCTCACTCTTGATAAAATGAAAACAACTGGATTTGGCCAACTTGCCAATATTTATGCCAAACATGATGGTAACCTTTTGAAAGTTTTGAGGTATATAAAAACTACAAAGAAAGGAATAAAATCCCAACATATAACGCTTGAAAAATTGTATAACCATATAGAGAACAACAAAAAAGAGGCAAATTAAATGAATCTAATTAGTATTAACCCACGCAATCTTTGGAAAGAGATGTATGACCAACCACAAGTTATGTTACTTACCCATTTATTTGACAGATACCCAGATGAATATGGTAAATTAGCTTTGGAACACCCAGAAGTATATAAAATCCAAGATAACAGCATTATAGAAATGGGTAGTACATTTAAGATTGATCATATGGTAGAGGTTGCGGATAAATACCATACACAAGAACTAATTTTGCCGGATGGCTTTCCCAGTGGTCCGCGCACGGTACAATTAGTAGAAGAAGCACTTAATTGGATGGTAAAACATGGTAGAATTGGTGATTATAAGTTAATGGGCGTTTGCCATGGTGAGAACATTAAAGATTTTACCACCACATTTAACTATTTAAATTCCATCAAAGAAATTGATGTAATTGGTATTCCCAAAGTACTTCAAAGATGGTTACCTACAAAGAGTAGAGATGAATTAGCCCCTATTTTTACTAAAACAAATAAGGAACTTCATTTTCTTGGTGAATGGCTTTCACTTGAAAATCTTATCAAGATGCCTAAGGAATTAAAAAATAAAGTTAGAAGTTGCGATACTTGCCTTCCATGCCTATCTATCGTGGAAAATAAATCAATCTTTGATGATAGAGATGGTACGCTTGATTTGGAAAAGGAATACCCAGAAATCACTCTTGATTTATATAATTCAGCACTAGGCAACTATACTGTTTTTAGTAAAATCCATGATATTGAGGGATAAATGAATATTTTCTATACCCATGTAAACCAAACAGATCCTTTATTGCTTGAAAAAGCAAAAATAGGTGAATTTTATACCTATCAAATATTTATTTACGGGAATGAAGGTCCTGTACCTCATTTTCATTTTGAAGGTTTAGATGGTACAATTAGTGGAGCTATTAGATTAGATAAACCTGAATATTTTAAACACACAGGATCTGGTAGTGATAAGATTAGTATTCCTGTATTTTTAGATTGGATTAGATCCCCTCATTGGCGTATGGGTAAGCATGGGTTAACAAATTATCAACTTATGTTATATTATTGGAATGATAGTAACCCAGATTACAAAATAGATGAAACTATGAATATGCCAAACTATGAAGGATTGAGGTAAATTAGATGATAAACTTATTAGAACATAAAGAAATTCAAAAGTTTCTATATGACAACAACCTTGAAGTACATTTTGATGTTGTTAAAGATGAAGAAAAGTTCCCACGTATGTGGCGTTGTTGGTTTTACCATTCAAAGTTAATGCGCCCCCATCTAATGTATGATGATGGTGCGATGGTTGGCAACTACGGCAGAGGCAGCACGACAGTAGAAGCTTTCAATGGCTTGTGCTTTAAGCTATCTGGTAAACTTCTTATTTTTGATACTGCTTCGGAACGGGAAAGAGTTCAATTTCCCATTATCATTCCAGAGCTTACTTATGAAGAAAAGCAACAATTGAGAAATAGCGTTATTGGGGAGAGTAGATAAATGGTAATTAGAAAATTATATAGAATTGAATCAGCACATACAGTAAGAAATGCAGTGTCACAGAGATGTTCAGAAAATTATCACGGACATAGCGGTGTTATTGAAGTGTTTCTAAAATCAAACCACCTTGATAATGCGGGAATGATTTATGATTTTGGTGCATTCAAAAACACTATTGGTTCTCTTATAGATATGTTTGACCACAGTGTTCATCTTTGGAAAGATGATGGTCCTGAATGTATTGAATTTTTCAAGAAATATAATAAAAGATGGATTATGCTCCCTTGTAATCCTACTGCAGAAAATTATTGTATTTTATTTAGAGATCTTATTAATGAAGTCCTTTTAGAGCTTCATATGCTAAATAATTTTCAAAATGGAGAAGGTGCAGTATATTGCAGTGGAGTCAGATATCATGAAACTACTACTGGATATGCTGAAAGTGATGAAAGTGATCCTGTATTATTTCATTTCAAGGATGTTGAATTTTCACATCAAACGCTTATTGAATGTTCTCCAGAAATTTCCTATATAATTAGTCTGGCTAAGGATCTTTAATTGAATGTTTAATTATATAAACTAAGCTTTGAGGACAGTATAATAGAATTATAAATCAGAGGTTAACGAATGAGCAGTGAATTAGTGTTTAGAAAAGGCAATGCAGAACTACTAAGCTATGTAGGAAGCAGTAAAATATATGAGGCTTTAAATAATTATGCGCCATATGATAAGTGGTCTTCAGTACCAGAAAATGCTTTAAGATGGGGGTTGGAAAACCTACAAGAAAAAGAAGAATACTTTAATTCCCAAATAACCAAATATAAGGAAGCCCTCAAATATTTTAAAGAATCTGAAGATATATATAATGCTCTCGATAATATAGAGGAAATTGAAGGTGAATTAGAAGAAGTAACCACAGCAATTACCGAACTGAAACTAATAAAAGCAATTCAAGATTATTTACAGTGCGATGATGATGGGAAAGAAGTGAATTTTCCTTTAGAGTGGATGGTATGTTGAAATGGACAGAATATTCGTAAGTTGGGATCAAGTAGAACAATACATAGCAGACTTAAAAGAGCTTAATAACAAGCAGCACTGGGCAGGTGTGTATGGTATTCCAAGAGGTGGGCTTGTTCTTGCAGTTATGATTTCTCATAGATTACATATCCCATTTTTAGGTGCCCCATGCGAAGGTTGCCTTATTGTAGATGATATTGCTGATACAGGTAGAAGTTTATATCATTACACAGAGAATGAAACTCAACATAACAAATACTATCTTAGTACTATGTACTACCAGGAGAGAAGTATTGTAGAGCCTGATTATTGGTACTTACAAAAGCATGATAATTGGATTGTATTCCCGTGGGAGGAGTAAATATGAGAATTTTAGATAATACAAACGATAAGTTTGAGAGAGATTTTGAATTAAGGATGTTAGAAGGCAATATAAACAGAATCTGTGTCTCAGATGATCCTCTCGAAGTTACTAGAATGGTAGGATTTGCATGCGATAGAATTAACATGTTGGCTCAGTACAGGATGTTGCAACTACAGGAAAGGGAGGTTAAATAAAAATGCTAATCAGTGAAATTTTTTCTAGTATTGATGGAGAAGCAAAAAGGGCAGGTGAACTTGCAACTTTTGTAAGAACCATCGGATGCAATCTCAAATGTGAATATTGCGATTCAAAATATACCTGGATAAAAGAGCCCACTAGTAAAGAGATGACAGTGGCTGAAATTGTAAAGGAATGCAAGAAACTAGGCAATCATAATATTACATTTACTGGGGGTGAGCCTCTCATCCAGAAAGATGCTGATGAACTCATTATGAGATTGGCAGAAGAAGGGTTTGATGTTAGTATTGAAACAAATGGCGCTGTGGATTTTACTACACGTCCTTGGTTTAAACCAGATGGTGAGGTAGAATATGATAGTCTCTTTTCTCATATTTGGGTATGTGCTGACTATAAAGGCTATGCAAGTGATATGACCTCCTACATGCTGTCATTTTCAAAATTTGCCCAACTTCGTTCAAATGATGTTCTTAAATTTGTTGTAGGATCCCAGGAAGATCTTGAACTTGCATTTGAAGTAACCAAATATATTAGGGAACACGGCTGTAATTGTTATGTTTATTTATCTCCAGTATTTGAACAAATTAAACCTGTAGAGATTGTAGATTTTATGAAGGAACATAATATGCAGGGTAAAATTAGAGTTCAACTCCAGCTACATAAAATCATTTGGGATCCTCAACTTAGAGGAGTATGATATTGCAAGGGCAATTGCAGAGAATATGGAGGTAAATAAATGCTAAAGACAAACGATAAAGAATTAATTGAATTTGTCAAGGAAAGATATTTTAAGAGGTTCCCAAATCATACTCTAAAACAATTTAAGAGTGATTACGCACAATGGGAACTGATGCCTGTATTTAAAGCATGTGAAAATTATTACGAAATCAATACAGATTATTCTGATAGATATAAATTAGCAGATGTTGAGGGTAAAGATGTTGTCCCTAAGATTCCAGACTTAACCCCAGAGGTTCACTGGATTATGAGAATATCAACTCAATACTTCTTGACCAAGGCATTTGAGGCAATGAAAATTGATCTGGATGATCCTAACCTTAAAGAAGAAGTAGTTGGTAAAGGTACACCTGGACGAGTAGCAAAGATTTGGACTGGGAATGACCCTACAGATACAACTGAACTTTTAAGTGGAAGGTATAATAAGGAACCATATATTGCAACTTTCCCTAATGAAGGTAAATCAGAAATTATTACTAAAGAAGTAGATTTAACAGCAGTATGCTCACACCATTTTCTTCCATTTACTTCACTTGAAGGTGGTAAATGTATTATTAAATATAAACCAGATAAATTTATCCTTGGTATTTCTAAACTTGGTAGGTGGGTTCATTGGGCAGCAACACGTGCATGGCTTCAAGAAGATCTAACAAAATATATTGGAAAGGGTCTTTGTAGAATCACAGGTACAAAAGATGTTTATGTAAGACTTGAAAATATCCAGCACTCTTGCGAGAGATATAGAGGTGCACATCAATACCAGGGTAATTTAACCACAGAATTTAAGTCAGGAATTTTTGAAGGAAATCCAGATTTGTGTAAGTAATATAAAATTAATTTTTAAGGATCAGCTAGAAATAGTTGATCCTTTCTCTTGCTTATATTATAATATTGGTAAGAATAAATTGATAAAAAGGTGAAATGGATGAAAAGAACAAATTTGAATCTTAAAAGAGCCAACATTGCTTGTGAATCGGGTGCTTATGATGGTTATGAATGGTTAAAAGAACAAGTTCTTGCAGATGCAGAATTAAAAGACCTTACAAAAGATCTTGTAAATTTTCTGCTTTATGAGGCAAATATAGATAAGGAAGCACTTAAAAATTGGATCAATGCAGAAAAACACAATGAGCATTTTGGTAGGGATAGAAATAAAGCCCTTAGTGATAAGGACTATCTTATGCCTGAATTTATTGCTCTTTTCAATATTGAAGATGAAGCAAATGAAGCAAGAGAAGCCCTTAGAAAAATTTGGGAGCTCAGCTTTAAGAATGCTGGGTGCAGATGGCATTGCAGAGCAGATTGGGCCATTAATTCCCAGCTTGCAAGTGCCATGAAATCAAAGAGATACCAGAAAAAATATGTAGCTTAATACTAATTAATTTTGATTAAATATTACGGGAAGTCTTATTAAGGACTTCCCATTTTTCTCTCATTTTCAATTATATAAAATTGTATATACTATTGGAGGTACATATGTTAAAAAGCGCAAATTATATATACGAAAATAATATTATAGCAGATGAAACAAACACAACCAAACAGCATTGTAAAAAAGCTCAAGTTGGGGTAGATTGTACATTAAAAGAAGTGTACAAAATTAAAGGATTTGGTAGAATATATAGTGACAAATCTGTCATTCCAGATTATACACTGGTAGATAAAATAAGTATTGGTTGTGATAAAACAGGTTGGATTCTTGACCAAGGTACATACATTGTAAAACTAAACGAGGGGGTTCAATTTGGTCCAAACGATACAGGTTGGTTCTATCAAAGAAGTTCCCTAAACAGAAGTGGTGCAGAAATAATTTCTAGTGTTTGGGATCCTGGATTTACAACACAATTTGGGGATAAAATTGAAGCACCCACTCTTCGACTTAATGTACATGCAGATAAAATTATAATTGAAGAAAATGCCAGAATTGCCCAATTAGTAGTATTTGAAAACGAAGATACAACCCAATATGATGGACAATTCCAAGGTGGAAGAACTAAAAGTAAATTGGAGGATTAACATGTTTGAAGGTGACACAGGTTGGCCACAAGATAATAATGTTGCAGATTTAACAGAACTTAAAAATGAAATGAACAAAAAGGACAATAAACAAACCGTAAAAAATATTGTAAATAAAAAATTGACAATAACTGACAAACCAATAAGCTATGATGAAATTTTTAGTCCAGAAGATATAGTGGGCCATCCTGAAATGATAAATCACCCAAAACATTATGGTGGTGAAGAAAACCCATATGAAGCAATAAAAATTATAGAAGCACTGAATCTAAACTTTAATCTGGGGAATTGCCTTAAATATATATGCAGATTAGGGAAAAAACCAAGCGGCAATCTTTCAAACGATGAAAAAACGCTAGAGGACTTAAAGAAAGCCGCATGGTATATGCAAAGAGAAGTTGAAAGATTCCAAAAAGAATTGGAGGCAAAGAAGAAACAATGTTAATCAAAACCAAAGATCTAAATAAAATAGCAGAAAAACTTCTAAAAGCAGTTGATACAAATGAACTAACCCAACTTAGTACTGCTTTAGAAATGGAAGTAACTGATGGTTCTTTACTTCTCTCTGTATCTAATAAGGAATATTTTGTTACTGTAAAATTAAGGGATAACCACTATAATGAAGTTTTCCATGCTTCGGTAAATGCAAGTCTATTCCTAAAACTAATTTCACAAATTACAACAGATGATATTGAATTAGAATGTACAGATAAATATCTTCAAGTTAAAGGAAATGGTTCTTACAAGATACCTTTAATATTCAAAGATGAAAGTCTTTTAGTGCTTGATAAAATTGAAATTAACAACCCCACAATTTCTATGGTTATTCCTAATGCTGTATTTCAAAGCATCAATAAATACAATAGTAAGGAACTTACAAAGGGGTACATTTATAAACCAGTACAAAAATATTATTATGTAGATGAAAAGGGATGTATTACATTTACCACAGGAGCATGCGTAAATAAATTCAATCTTGACCAACCTGTCAGAATGTTATTAAATAGTAAATTAATAAATCTTCTTAAACTTTTTGATGATGAATCAATTAATTTCACTTTAGGGTATGATTCATTAAGTAATAATATTATACAGACAAAAGCTAAATTTGAAACACCCACAACATCTATTACAGCTATTTTACAATGTGATGATACGATGTTAAATTCCGTACCAGTAAACAATATTAGGGGAATGGCCGAGGCTTCTTACCCTTATTCAGTCACTGTAAATAAGGAATTAATTATTCAAGCAATAAACAGGATAATGTTGTTCAATAAATCAAGCAAAGATAATAATGTTGCCACGTTTGTATTTGGAAAATCAAATTTAATTATAAAAGATAGAGGAGATGAAAATTCAGAAGTAATCACTTACCTATCTGATTGTCAAGAATTAGAAAATAACCAATACGAAGCAATGTTGGATCTTAACGATTTGAAGGCAACATTGCAACTGTGCGATGAATCCCATCTTACATTAAAGTTTGGTGCAGCAAGAGCATTTATTATTGCTCGTACAAATATTATAAATGTTATCCCACAATGCGTGGTTAGTTAAAATAAAAAAACTATGAGGTAAATAAAAATGAGATACGAAAAAATGAAAGATTTTCCCTTTGTAGCTGATCCAGATCTAATATCACCTGAAAAGATAATAGATGTGGGCAATGGTTATTTATTGCAGCAAGTTGTAGAAAATGGGTTTGTTGCTTCAATCTTCCAAGCCTATGATGGCAATGAAAAATTAAAAAATGAATATCTTTACCTTGTTTACCCAGATGATGATAGCGAAGAAGTTGATATAGAAGGTGCTGCAGAGTCTCGTCTTTTAGGAGAAGTAGAGATTGAGAATGGGGATAAAAAGACTGCATGGACTAAAACAGTAAATACCATCAATGAAAGATTTAAGACCATGTGCAAAGCCATAGAAGAAGCATATATTGCAGTTACTAGCAAAAAAGTTAGTTGATTCTTTCCCACGCCTCTATTATAATATAGGAAAGAAATAAAAGGAAGAGAACTAATTATGGAAGAAGATGGCCCGTCGTTTCCGTCGACGCTAAGCAAAACTAGAAGAGCCTATTTTAAAGCTGCAGAGAGTATATCTACTCTTAGCAATCACAGGTGCAGAGTAGGATGTGTAGTGGTTAATAAGCACAAGATTATCAGTTCTGGACACAATAGTGCAAATAAGACCCATGCATTCCAAGCTAGACTAGATAAAAGAACCTTTGGGTGCGAATGTGCAGGATTTCTCCATGCAGAAACAGATGCTCTTCTCCCTCTAATTAAAAATAGAGTTGATCTTTCTAATGCATCTATTTATGTGTATAGAGAGAAAAAAGACAATACTAAGGGCATGGCCAGGCCATGCCCTAGATGTATGTCCATAATAAAAAGTTGTGGTATCAAATATATTAATTATTCTACAGCAGATGGATTTGCAGAAGAGGTAATTTAAAAATGTTTAGAAAAAATAAGAAAGAAATTGTTAAGTTAGGAGTGCTTGAAGGTACAGATTGTGACCACCTTAAATGGAAGAGCAAAAACAAAGCAATGAGTTGGAATTTTGCTTATTATATGCCTGTACTAATGAGAGATGCCCTTAGAGAAATGGCTTCAAACCTTCATAGTTGTCCTAGTTGGCTAGCAGAAGAATTTGATGATGATGTAGATGCTGCGTGTGTAGAGTGGAGTAAAATACTAAATAAAATTGCAGATAAATTTGATTATGCTTCCAGAATATGTAATACTTTAGATTTTCTATCTAAGGAAGATCAAATGAAATTGGATGAATACTATTCAAAAGATCACTATGTTGACTATAAAGAAAATAAAGATGGAAGTGTTCAATATTCTTTAGAACCTATTCCTGATTATATAGAAGAAATCCATAAGAAAGAAGATGTAATTGCAGAAGATATGCAGAATAAATTAAAAGAGGCGCTCCAGGAACTTGGAGAAATTTGGTACGACATATGGGATTAAACAATATTGTAATTGTTGGGGGAGGCCCAGCAGGTATTTTTTGCGCATACGAATCAGTACAGCAGGGGTATAGTGGAAAAATCACAATCCTTGAAATGGGCAACCTAATTGAAAATAGAAAATGCCCCAAGGATAGAATATGAAGAAAAATTAAGAATTCTTAATAAAAATGAAGAAATTTATTGCTAAATTATGTGTAATAAATTTCTGAAGGAATACTAAAATGAAAAAAATATTAAATTTTGAAGTAGAAGAAGAAGTCATCCTTCAGTTAAAGAAGATAGCGAAAGAAGATGAAAGAAATCTTTCAGCAGAAATTAGATTTATTATTCTTTCCTATCTAAAGGACAGAATGAAGAATGGCAAATTTGAAGAACAATAAAAACATACCAAGGCTAATATCTATAATAAGTGAGCAGGAACTATTTAATTACTGGATAAAAGAAAAGCACACCCCAAAAGAAACCCAAGAGCATTTTAATATAAGCTGTTGGGAGTTTAATCTATTATCTAACTATTACCATATAAAACAAAGAGGAAATTCTCTTAATAATTATATAAGATCAGTATCTAGAGAAAATTTATATAGTTACTATTTTGAAGAAAACCACTCCGCAACAGATACCATGAAATATTTTAACATAGATGAACACATCCTTGAACAACTATGTAGATATTATGATTTACCAGATAAACGATCCTACAATAAAGATAAAATTTTAAAAGATTTAGATGAATTAGAAGTAGTTAATTACTATAAAAACCACTCCTATTATAACACTATAGATCATTTTAATTTACGTACATGCTCGCATGTACTAGATACAATTATCGCAAAGTATGGTATACATAAAAGAGATGTTAAAAAGAAAAAATTTGAATCTTTTGATGAAATTATTGCTAGAGTATCTAAAGAAGAATTTTACCAATATTATATTGTAGAGAATCATGGTTATAGTGAAACTATAAAGCATTTTAATCTCGGCAATCTTGATAAGGTACGTAATTATTATGGACTACATAAAAGACAATTTACTAAACATAATTTTATAAATATTGAACAATTTAAAAAATTATATACTAAAGAAGAATTTATAAATTATTACATAATCCAAAACCATAGATTATTTGAAACTGCTGAACATTTTAATATATCTCAAGATACTTGTAAATTATTAATAAGAGAATATGATGTAAGTAAGAAAAAGAAAGAATATTCCCATCTTTCTATGGTAAATTATAAACAAACTTGTCTTAACAAATACGGGGTTGAAAATTCTCTACAACTTAGAAAATGTAGAGATAATAATGAGCCATACCAAAGCGAACCCAATAAAAAATTTCAAAAATTATTGGAAGTTAAAGGATTGACAAAAGATGAAACATTTATTTCAGAATTTGCATTAGAGGGCAAAAGATATGATTTTAAAATAGGTAATTATTTAGTAGAAGTTAATCCTTGGGCTACACATAATATTACTTGGAAAAAATACTGTTTATCAAATAAAAATAGCTGGTCTAATTATATGTATAAAGAATACCATAGAGAAAAATCTTTATTAGCTCAAAAATATGGTTATAAATGCATATGTGTATGGGATTGGAGTGATAAAGAAAAAATAATAGAAAATATACTAAACAATACATTAAATATTAAAGATACTGGAGAAATAAAACTACACTTATTTAATTATAAAACAAAAGAGATAGTATCAAGTACTGGTCCGTATGTTGTAGAAATTTGGGATGATGGGTTTGAATTGGAGGTAATATGAATAATATAATAATTGTTGGCGGTGGGAATGCTGCACTATTCTGTGCTTATGAACTAATTGAAAAAGGATTTAAGGGACAAGTCTCTATATTTGAAGAAGGAAAAGATTTAAAATATAGAGATTGCCCAAAATCTAAAGCTGGCAAATGTATTCATTGTAATATATGTAATATCACAGCTGGAGTGGCAGGTTGTGGTCCCAAAACGGATGCCAAGGTCTCATTATCTACAGCAGTGGGTGGTTATCTTCCCGAAATTTTAGGTGAAGAAAAAACCCAATCACTTATTAATTATATGGATTCTATATTACTTAAGTTTGGAGCAGACCCTAAAGTTGAAGGCCTTGAAGATAATGAAGAAATAAGAGATATTAAGAGAAAATCAATTGCTGCGGGTCTTAAATTAGTAGATGATCCTATCAGGCATTTAGGTACAGAAAAATCTACAGAACTATACCAACGCCTTGAAGAATATTTAATATCAAAGAATATTAATATTATACCCAACTCTAAAGTAACCGATCTAATTATTAAAAACAATAAATGTTCTGGGATGATTGTAAATGGTTCTACTGCCTATGTTGCGGATAAAATAATTGTAGCTGTGGGTAGAAGAGGCGCTTCATGGTTGGAAAATCAATGCAAATTACACAACATAAATAAATTGCCAGGTACTATGGATATTGGTGTTCGTGTAGAGTGCAGAAATGAGATTATGGAAAAAATTAATAAGTATTTTTACGAGGGAAAATTTATTGGCTATCCAGCCCCCTTTAGGGACAAAGTAAGAACATTCTGCCAAAACCCAGGGGGCTTTGTAGCGCAAGAGAACTATGAGGGAAACCTTGCTCTAGTTAATGGGCATTCTTATAAGGAATTAAAATCAAAAAATACCAACCTCTCAATTTTGGTAAGCCATAGTTTTACTACGCCTTTCGATCAACCTCTTCTTTACGCCCAGAAAATAGGTGAATTGACTAACATGCTGGCAAATGGAAGCATATTAGTTCAAAGATATGGTGATATCATATCTGGTAAGAGAACTTGGCAAAATGAGCTAGATAAATCCAATATTAAACCCACATTAATAGATGCTGTAGCAGGCGATATAACAGCAGCAATGCCTTACAGAACAATGACTGATATTGTAAATTTCATTCAAATGTTGGATAAAGTAGTTCCCGGGTTTGCTGCATATGAAACTCTCCTTTATAGTCCTGAGATAAAATTCTATTCAAATAGAGTAGCAATGGATGAACATCTAAATACAAATATTCAAAATCTTTATTGTATAGGGGATGGCGCAGGAGTTACAAGAGGAATAGCTCAATCTGCAGCTAATGGAATTCAATGCGCTAGAGAAATTATGGGTGAGGTAGAATAATGGATAAAAATTGCTATGGTTTGATTATTACTGTAGATGGTAAACAAGAATATCTTTATGAGAATCCTTATGATTATATTGAGAGAATAGGGTGCAAACCTATTATTGATGATTATTTTAAAGTAGAATATTATGACGAATTACTACCTATTAATAATCCAACTTTCATAAACTCATTAAAAATCAATTTTAATATCATGTTTTACAGTAGGGATGGTGAAAAAAGCGAAGAAAAAGAAAACACTCTAATGACCCAGTTCTGTAATATATATGCTTTTAATTCGCCTGTACAACCTTTAAGTTGTATAGATTATATAGAAGGGTTAGTATGTGATAATGCAATTATATTACCCAAAAATGATAGATTTATGTACGAAGAAGATAAAGAATATTTACAGCATCTATTGAACAACATGGATGAATATTTACCTAAAGATAAAGAAAAGTACATGCTTGAAAACATGAATGATGAAGAGCTTGAAAATATGGGAGTAGATGCAGTTAAATACCACGAATTAATTGGAGATAAAGAATGATATATGATGAAGTTTGGGAGGCATTAAAACAATTAGATGAAAATGCATATTTTAACCCAGAAGGTTTAATATCTCATGATAAACATGGGCCCAGATTGAATGCAAGAAACTCGCAGGAATATAATGAAATAACAAACGAAATAACTAGTAGTCCTGCTACTTATATTCAGGGAGACTTAGGAGAAACTGTTCAGGGTTACATTACCCAAGGTGGTATAAAAGTTAAATTTAAACAATATGGAGATTCCTATATTATTGGTGCATATTCAGGTGATGCTGTTACAGGAACTGCAATTACTTGTTATAGTAAGAAATTAAAAAACATTCTTCAAGATGCAGATCCTTATAGATTTTATAGAAAATCAAATAAAGATGATGATTACAGATATAGATGTGATTTAGATGGTAAATTCAGAGGTTTAAAATATTTTAATGAGCACCCCGAACTTCACGAAGATACATCCGAAGAAAGAATAAAAGAAATTAAAAGAAAATTATATAAAAGAGAAAAACTCGGTAGATTCAACACTGATAAGGAGTAAATACGATATATTATATAAATGAATTTTAATCTATTAGAAAACTACACATTGAGGATAGAATAATGAATAAGAAATGCTATGGACTAGATATCCCAGTAAAGGGTAAGCCTCATTATATTTATGAAAATCCTTATAGATATATTGAAAATTCGGGATGTAAACCAATTAATGACTATTTTGGTTTTCAAAGTTTTGATGAAGATGAAGGAATTGCTTTAAGAAATCCTTTATTTGTTTTTGAAATGAATGATATAGATTACAATATGTTGTTTTATAGCCCTAGTGGAGAGCGTTGGTGGGATTCGAAGGTTACAGTTAAAAATAAACTTGCAAGTGCTTTTTGTAATGCTTATTTTCTTGAGGTTCCTCCTTATGCAGAAGAATTTGAAAAAGAATGTGTAGAAGTAGGCTTAATTCTCCTACCTAAAAGAGATAGATTTTTTACTAAAGAAAATAAATTACAATTAAAAAATTATTTAAAAGACCTAGATTGGTTTATGTAGGAGATACTAGATGATAGATAGTAAAATATGGGAAGAATTAAAAAGGTTAAATGAACTTGCAACATTTTCACCAGATAATCTTGGGGATCATAGAAAGCATGAACCAGAATATGGTCTTGAGAATGATAAGCAATATCAGGAGTTTACTGATACTTTAACAAAATATCCTGCAGTTCCTATTGGGAAAGGAGACATTACGGATATTCAAGGGTATGTGGCTCAAAGTGGAGCTAGGGTTAAATTTGTTCAGATTAGAAATGATATTTATGCTTTGGCCGCATATAAAGGAAAAATAAATGGTCAAACAGCCCTTACTAACTACCCGAAAAAACTTTTTAATATATTAAAAGATGCAGATCCTTACGCTTTTTATATGCAAAGCGAAAAAGAAGATGACTATAGATATAGGAGTGATTTGGATGGTAGGTTCGAGGGTCTCAAATTCTTTGATATCCACCCTGAATACCATAGAGGTACTTCAGAAGAAAAAATAAGAGAGATCAGAAGAATGTTATACAAAAGAGAAAAACTTGGCAGATTTAACACTGATAAGGAGTAGCCATATGGAACGTATAGCTTTTATAGGTGCAGGCCCAAGTACTATAGGTGCTGCATTAAAATTAATAGATAATAAATATGATGGCGAAATTATAATTTTTGAAAAGGGAAATTCCTTAGACAATAGATTACCTTCAGAAGTTATAGAAGGATTTGCCGGTGCTGGATGTTTTTCAGACTGCAAACTCTCTAGTTCTCTTACCACAGGTTCTGTAATTCCCAATTTAACCCAAGAAGAATTAGAAAAATATGAGCAAGAGATTTTAGATTACTTTAATAGATTTTCGCCAGATAAATTAGAATGGTCTCATACATCTTCTTTTGACACCCATACAACAAACTTAACTTTTGATATCCATAAAACACTACATGTGGGTTCAGATAAGGGAAGAGAAATTTTCCACAAAATGGAGAAATTTATTACTTCCCAACCCAATGTTAGGATTTTATTTGGGGCAGAAGTTGAAGATGTTGTAGATATTCATGATTTTTCAGGATTTAAACATCCCTTTATTGTTTATTATTATAGTAAAGAAAATAAATGGTCTATTGAAGTAGATAAAGTAATTGTAGCTACAGGACAAAAAAATACACTGCCTGGCAAATTAATTAAGAGATTTAAATTAGCTACAACACCCAGAGCATTACAATTAGGCGTAAGAGTTGTAGATGAAATGAATTCCCAATATGAAGAGATAATTAAGGCAAATTATGACTTTAAGTTTGTAAAAGAATATAATTACAAAAATGATGTAAAAGTTAAAGTAAGAACGTTTTGCTGTAACTCAGGTAATGCCCATGTGTGTGCTGAAAAAGCTTCAGAAGGGTTTGTTTGTTTTAATGGGCATGCTTATAAAGTACCAGACCCTAATAACCATAGTGTTAATTATGGGATTATGTGTGAAGTATCAGGGTTAAAAAAGTACAATTCTAAAGAAAAACAAATAGAGTTGATGAAAAATATCAACAATAAAGAACATTGGGCTGAAGATAATTTTAGTAATAATGATGAAGTAAGACCTGTTAGAGAATTACTAAAGGGATTCAAACATCTTAAAGGATATTACCCCAAGGTAGTAATAGATTCCTTAACAGATTTTGTATGGGAACTAAATAAACTTGTAGATTTGAGTAAAGCAAAATATTTGTACCCAGAAGTAAAATTAAATGAAGGAAAAACAATTCAAACAACAAAGTGGGAATCATCACTTAAAGGATTATACTTTATTGGAGATTGTAATATTACCAGAGGGATTGTTAAAGCATTCTTGTCAGGATTACAAGTTGCTGAGGGATTGATAAATGCCACTTAACGTAGGAAAAATATTTGAGCAAAAATTTAAGGAAGATTATTTAAAATCCTTCCCAAATGCTTTATGTATGAGGCTTTACGATAATATGTCTGGTTACTACCACATATCAAATTACGCTGATTTTATTTGTTATGATAGTGAAAGAATGTATATGCTAGATTGTAAAGCACATGAGGGTAGTTCCTTTCCATTTCAGGCATTTTCCCAATTTGATGGGTTATTATCACTAGAACATGTCCCAAACCTTATTACAGGCATTATCTTATGGTTATATGATAAAGATAAGGTATTCTTTGTACCCACAATATCTATAGATAAGATGAAAAAAGATGGGATAAAATCATTCAATCCAGACAAAGTACCAAAATATAAATACTACTATTTAAATATCCCATCAGTAAAATTAAGAACATACATGAACAGTGATTATACAGTATTGAAGAGTGTACCAGGAAATAAAGAATTGAGAGACTGGGGAACTAGAAATAGTTGATTGTTTCACCATAATCATTTATAATAAAACATGAGGTATACGTTATGAAAGAATGTTATGGGTTAGATATTCCTGTAAAAGGAAAGCCTAAATGGATACATGAAAATCCTTATGAATATATTAGGAAACTAAAATATTCGCTGATTGATGATTTTTTCCATTATAAAAATTATTGGAGAGAAGAAGACAAATCGATTCCAGTAATTGAGCATTTTATAGGTGATAATTTCTATATGGTGTTTTATGAACCTAAAAAACAACCCCAAAATTTCAATAAAATAGGTAGTGGAATTCTCAATGCAATGTTTTATGGGTATTCACAATAGTATGAAGAAAGAGAGAAACTGTATAAGAATATTATTATAATAAACCGCCCAGCAACCACACCTTTTAATAGAAATCAAATATTAAGATTAAAGCAATTAATAAAAGATATGAAATGGTTTTATGGAGATATGGAATGATAGATAAAGAAATTTGGGATAAATTAAATAAACTAAATGAAGATACATATTTTGATAGGATTGAAGGGGATCATCAGGGACCAAATTTAACGGCCCATGAATTCCATAAGGTAGAATTTGGATTAGAAAATAAAGGCGATTATAATGAGGTTGCACATGCAATAACAAGCCAAGAAGCTTCACCCATAGGTGAAAATATGGATTGGGGCATAGTTGGTTATATAAATCAAGATGGTAGAAATGTTAAATTTGCTCGTCTTGATGATAATAAATATATGATTGGTGTATATGTGGGATCTCCTACAACTGGAGCAATTATTACATTTTATACTAAAAATTTGCAGGATATTCTCAAAGATGCTGATCCCTATAATAGATATTCTTTAGCCAATAAAGAAGGAGATTATAGATACAAATGCGATCTGGATAAAAAATTTGAAGGCCTCAAATTTTTTAATAACCATCCTGAATACCATAGAGATACTTCGGAAGAAAGAGTAAGGGAAATTAAAGGAAAACTATACAAAAGTGAAAAACTTGGTAATTTCAACACTGACAGGGAGTAAATAATAATGAAGAGAATTTGTAGTTGCTGCCATAAAGAACAAGATAAACTTTACGATCCTTATTATTTAGTTGAAGGGGAGATAGTATGTGAGAGTTGTCTCCTAAAAAGATACCCTGTTAAAGAGATAAGTTACTACTACAGCACATATGATGAGGATTATTATGCTTCTCTTTCAGAAGCACTTGAAAATATGGCAGATGAATCTTATACAGCAGCTGAGGAGGAAGAAGATGAAATTAGTAATGACAACCAGGAATGAGATTGATGAAGTGGGAATTGAAGAGATAGCAAGAGATCTTGGTGTATCAGTTGCAGACGCACTAAAGGGGGCTATTCATGAAAAGTTCCAACAATTATATAACCAATTAATTGAAGGAAACCCAGAAGCCACGAAACATTCCCATTTAACCTGGGAGATTCACTATGAATAATGTTAAATACCGCGCTTGGTTAAAGAATGAAAAGAAGATGGTTGATGTAAAATCAATTCATTTTGGTACTAAAAAAATCATGTATGGGTACAGTAAAGGACCTCAAAACTACGGTACCAGAAGTTGTAAGTTTGAAGATTGCATTCTTATGCCTTGTTTTATTCACCAAGATAAAAATAAAAAAGATATTTTTGATGGTGATATTCTTTATAAACCAAATCCAGGTGAAGAAGTTAGTTGGAACGACTATTTTTATATTTCTTACAACCCTGATAAAGCATGGTGTACCAGATATCTTTTGTGGGGAGATAGATCAGCAGATCGCCCTATATTTAATCCCTCAGGTTATGGGGGTGTAGATGTTAGTAACCTTGAAGTAATAGGGAACATCTATGAAGATAAGAAACTTCTTGAGAAATTAAAATGTATGGAGTTACTTGAATGCTAAAAGTAGGCACAGCTTATATGATGGATAGAAAGGGAAATTTAATTGAACTTCCTGAATGCCACCCATATTTGATAAATGTTAAGGATAGCCACTCTGTTTTAGAACAATTAGAAAGAACTGTTAAGTTTTATCTTCAAAATCTTCTCTGGTACTACGATAATACTAAAAATATTGAGAGTAAGGAACTAGTAAAAACCATTTTATATTACTTACGATTTGATGAAAGATACAAAAACAATTATGTAGATCAATACGGTAACTATATTGCAAGAGTTATTAATAACTATTTTGACGACTCTGTTTACGATATAAGAATATCAAAAGAAACAAATGTTGAAGATCTATGGGAGGAATTAAATGACAATCTAAATGAGGAATTTACAAGAGTGAGAACCTCCCACAAAAATCTTCCTGCAGGCGATAGTAAAGATATTTATTTTAGAATCAGTTCAATATATACAAATTGGTTTGATACGATATGGGAAGTAGTGTATAAATATAGGGAATGGATTGAATCTGTAACTATTGTAACAGATTTACAAAGTAGAGGAAAAGAAAACTTCTATATATTAAATGGGCAGAAGACAGACCACATGAGTGTAGAAAATTTCATCAATCTTAAAGGAAACCCAATAGTTGAAAAAGCCCAACAGAAATATCATATATACTAAGAGGTAAATAAATGCAATTAGATAACAATATTCTGAATGAAAAAGTAGCATATGTTGATGAAAGTGTAACTGAATTTAACGAAATTACAGAACGTGTAATTAAGGAACAAAGTGCAGATTTGGATGATCTTATGCAAGCAATCCATTATGCAGTTACACAGGAAAATGCAATTTCTACAGATGCTGTAGAACGTTATTATGCTGAACTTTCATCACTAGTTTACTTTATGTCTGAGAGAATTGAGAAGTTAAATGTATTTAAGGATGTAAGTAAAGCAACCGCAAAAGAAGCATACAATAAAGCATATATTAAATTCTGTGCTGAGAAGGACGAAAGAGGCAAGTCAATTAGAACAGTAAACGAAAATACTGCACTAGCAGAGACAGATGCACAGTATGAAACAGTAATGCAGAGCATTTATGGTAACGCTTACGATGCTGTTAAATTAAAATTAGACTTGGCATTAGAGATGTTAAGTACTCTTAAACACATTCTTAAAAGACGCATGAATGAAGAATATATGGATTTCCAAATGGCAAATGTGAAGCCTAATATTGCAGGAGATAAGGAATAATGGCTGATGTAAAATCAATTCTTAGGGATATTAATAAAACATTAAAAGCAGATGTAGCCACAGTAGGAGTAAAAGATTTAGCAGAGAGGGGTAAGTTATCATTTGGTACTCCTTCACTAGACTTTATCACCTACAATAATCTAATTGAAGGATCATTCATTGAATTATCGGGTCTAGAGAGTAGTGGTAAAACCACTTTGGCATTCCTATTAGCTGCAAGCTATATTAAAAAGGAATTGGAAAGAAACCCTGATAATCCAAGAGCAATTTTATATTGTGATGCTGAGAGTACAGCAGATAAAAATTGGGCAATGACTTCAGCAGGCTATGATATGAACCACCCTCAAGTACCCACTATTTATGTCCCCAATAATGGTCAATCAGCTGAAACTTGGTTTGATATTGTAATTGATTCAGTTGCTACTGGTGAAATTGGTTTGGTAATTTTTGATTCATTAACCATGATGGTTGGTCAACAAGTTCAAGGTGAATCATTAGAAAAGAAACAAATGGGTGGTGCATCAGGTCCAATTGGAGATTTTTGCAAGAGAGGTACAGGTGTATTTATTAGAAACAAATGTACCTTCATTGGCATTAATGGACTAACAGAAAACTTGACAGGTTACGGAGATAAATATCAAACACCTGGTGGTAGAACATGGAAGAGAAGTTGTTCCTATAGAATGAGAGTCAAACAGGGTGATTTCTTTGATATTGATGGAAACATCTTAGCTAAGAAGGATGCACAGTCACCAGCAGGCCATGTTATTGAAGTATATCTTGAAAAGATTAAAACTGCAAGATGGGATAGAAAATTAGGCACTACAAATCTTAACTATACCTATGGTCTTGATATTATGCAAGATACAATTGATACAGCAATTAGACTAGGACTAATTGATAATAGTACCCAAGGCTCATTTAGATTAATTGATCCTGATACTGGTGAAGTACTTACAGATGATGTAGGAAATGAATTAAAAATTAGAGGTAAGAAAAACATTAAGCCCTACTTTAAGGAACACCCAGACATTTTCAAGAGTCTTTACAACAAGTGCTATGAGATGATGGAAAGAAAGGATGATACTAACATAGTAGCCTTTGAAAGATTATTAGGTGTAGATGTGGATCAAATGCTTACCAATGATGAAAACATAGATGAAACTGAAATCTTTCCGGTAGAGGTAGAAGAAGCCAATGAAAAGAGTTGAGTTTGAACAAATACTAGACAATACTAGAAAAGTGTTAGAAGTAACATCCAAAATTGAACAACTTTTAAATGTAGAAATTGATAGTATTTGCGGTCCTTTATGTAATATTACTGATGTATTAGCAGATATTACAAAAGCTATGTGGAATGATGAGCTATGGAGTAAAGTATACGATTATAATGTTCCCACTTTTGAATTAATGAAAGACATAGAAAACTATTCAGTAGAAAACAGAAAATCAAGAGGGGAAGAGGAGGTGAAGCTCTTTGACGAAGAATAAAGAATCCACCCGCTATTACAGTTCTCAACATGAAACAAAAGTGTGTAAGGCATTAAATGCCTGGAAACAGCCAAACTCAGGTGCTAGTAAATTTGCAGCAGGAGATGTTTATAATAGAGATGCATCTTTATTGGTTGAATGTAAGACAGCAATGACTGATAAAGATTCATTCAGTATTAAAAAAGAATGGCTTGATAAAATAGATGGGGAAATGAAGTCTAAAAGATTTCAAAACAACTGCCTTGCATTTTCTTTTGGCCCCAATTCTTCAAATTATTATATTATAAATGAACGTCTAATGAAATTTTTAGTAGAAAAACTGCAAGAGGTATATGAAAATGAATAAAGTAAATTACTTATGGACACTTAATAATGGCTGGGAAGATATTACCATTTATCCTGAACCTACCTGCACAGAGCAGATAGACGATAATTTAACTAGTCCCTATTTGAGTGACAGGATGGAATTTCAAGACGAAATGGATAATACCGTTTTAATCTATTTATAATAAAGGAATAATAAGATTTGAACCCTATTATTGAAAAACAACTAAAAAGATGCAAGGTAGCTAACATCCCACCTTATACCGAAGATACTCTAGAATTTAAGATAACCAAAAAAGTAGTCCAAAATAACCAAACATGCATTCCAAACCACTATTATGATGTTGAGTTGTCAGATTATGTATTAGACCCACCTCCAGATTGTAGTTTACATATAAACTGGAATAAAAATGTTTTACCTAAATCTAAAATATACAGATGTGAAGTATTACAAGTAATGGGGAAAATGGTAAAAATTAATGGCATAGGGCTTGATCCCATTACACAAATGGATAATAATGATTCTTGGATGGGTTGGTTACCTTTAGAAGAAATAAAAGTATTAAAAGAATTGGAATAAAAAACACCAACAAATTGTATAAAATATCGTAACAAAGAATAAAGAGGTAGATTTAAATGAGGTCATTGGCTATAAAATATAGACCTAAAACATTTGATGAAGTAATTGGTCATGAAGCAGTAGTAAAAATTTTGAAAAATCAAATAAATAAAGAAATGCTGGGAAATGCCATACTACTATCTGGTAAAAGTGGTAGTGGTAAAACAACTGTTGCTCGTATTATAGCCAACAATATAAACAATGGCAGTGGCACACCAATTGAAATAGACGCAGCATCAAACAGTGGTGTAGATAATGTTAGAGAAATAATTAAAGATGCCCAGGAAAGAGCAATTGATTGTGAATATAAAGTATTTATTATAGATGAAGCTCAGAGTTTATCTTCTACAGCATGGCAGGCATTCTTGAAATGCATTGAGGAACCTCCCAAATATACCATTTTTATATTCTGCACTACAGATCCTCAGAAGATACCCCCTACTATTCTTAATAGAGTTCAAAGATTTGATTTTACAAATATTCCAACTTTTAAAATAGTAGATAGGTTAAGATACGTTTGTGAGTGTGAGGGATTTGTAAACTATGAGGAGAGTATAAATTATATTGGTAAATTGGTAAATGGGTGTATGAGAGAAGCCCTTACATTACTTGATAAATGTTCAGATTATTCAGAAGATTTATCAATAAATAATGTTGAAGAAGTTTTAGGGGTAACCTCTTATGCAAAGATGTTTAGTTTGGTAGACAATATACTAAATATGGATCAGGGAGCCACATTAAGAACATTGAATAGCATTTTTAATGCTGGTGTAGATTTAAAATTGTTTGTAGATTCATTTTTAGAATTTCTTATAAATGTACAGAAATATAATATTTTTAAGGATTGCAATTTAACTATTTTCCCTTCGGTTAATGAACAAGATATTAAAAACATAACTAATTTTGAAAACCCCGAGGCTTATTTTAACTACCTTATAAATAAAGTATTTATGCTAAAAACCTACATTAGGGAAGATACTGATATTAAATCCACAATTGAAGTTACATTTATGCAAATTTTGAGAGGCCAGTAAAATGTTTATAGGGCAACCAAAACTAGATAGTAAATTGAATAATCTAACATTAGATAATCTCCCCCAATCTTTAATACTATTAGGGGATAGAGGGTGTGGTAAACATACCCTGTGCAGTATGATAGCGCAAAAACTAAATATGGAAACTATAGTGTTGGATAATAAACTAGAGAGTGAAGATATTGATGAAATAGTAAATCGTCCATACCCAACTCTTTATATAATTGATTCAACTGGCATATCTCCCAAATTTCAAAATAGTTTATTAAAAAATATTGAGGAACCTTCTATAGGTTCCTATTTTATTATATTATGTGAAAGGACAAATTCTCTCTTACCCACACTAGTAAACAGATGCCAGCAATGGGCATTCCAAACATATTCTACTGAAACATTATCTCAGTTCATTAAAAAAGATGATAGTAAAGAAATAATATTAAAGCTTGCATCTACGCCAGGTCAAGTATTAGAATATCAGGAATATCCACTCCAGGAAATGATAGATCTAAGTAACAATATACTGGATAGAATAAGCACAGCTTCATTTTCTATGCTATTAACTATTACAGATAGAATCGCTTTTAAGAATGAAAAAGACAAGTTTAACTTACCAATATTTTTGAAACTATTCAGATTAGTAGTTTTGGATAAAATTAGAGATAATAAAGATATCAAATTTGTTTTAATATATAATGAACTAGTTGGGTTAGAAACGAAACTATCAAATACTATTTCCCAAACAAGAACATTTGAAAATTTCCTTGAAAAGATATGGGAGGTATCAAGATGACATTGCCAGAATTAAAAAATATTATAATGTCAAAACAACCCATCTCTGAATTAATTATATTTAAGTGTGAAGATGAGGATTTTATACCCTCCCAATATATTAAGGAAATATGCAATTATACTAACTCTCAATTAGTAACTATAAATGATCTTCAAGAATATCCAACTAACCAATATAATGCATTTGAAGAAGAAGATATAAACTATATTTATAAACATACTTGTGAAGATCAATTAAATGAACTAGAAGAAAATTACAAATCTTTTAGTAATCTATTTATAATATGTAATAAAATATCAAAAGATATTATTAATAAATTTAAAGACAATATAGTGGAAATTCCAAAGTTAACTGAATGGCAGTTAAAAGATTATGTACCAGTTGTTTGTCCAGGATTAAATGAAGATCAAGCCTCTTGGTTAGCCAATGGCTGTAATGGTAGTGCTTATAGATTAGTAAACGAATTAAATAAACTTCTTCCATTTCCTACTTCTACTAGAAAAGATATATTTAATTCTTTTGTACAGGAAGGGATATTTAATGCAGATGTAAATATAAATACCTTTGACTTAATATCAGCTATACAAACTAAAGATCTAAATCGTGTAAAGGAAATGCTACCCAAGATAGACATATCATCAATGGGGTTAGTTTCACTTCTATATAGTAGTTTTAGAAACATAATAAAGGTATGGCTAACCAAATACCCTACAGAAAATAACACAGGACTTACAAGCAAACAAATATGGGCTATAAATAAATTACCCAAAAATTACTCTAAAGACCAACTATTAAAAATATTTGATATCCTAACAAGTATCGACTTCAAACTAAAAAATGGAGGCATACAAGAAAAATTAATAAGTGATTATGTAATAACTTCTATCCTTACAGTTTAAAATAGTTGATTTTTCTACAAGTTCGCTTTATAATACTACCGAAAAAATATTTAGAGGTATATATGAAATTATTTAGGATTTTCGACAATTGTACTAAGAAATATGTAGGGCCTACAGATGGTATTTTCTACTTAGACCCTGATGGCTATTTAAGTGTTACTGAATTTTCATTTTTACCTAAAGAATTGAGGGAATATCAAAGGGATAAGAAAAAGGACAGATACAGCGTAGAATTTTCTTCAGGTAAGTTGGATATCAATGAAAATGAAATCTTTGAAAATGATATGATTGAAATGTATGGAAGCCTTTATAAGGTAACCTATGATAGAGTTATGTGTGCTTGGATGCCTGTATTTATTGCATCTGCAGAGGATAAAAAAGAAAAAACAGATGAATTTCCTAAATACAACTATAATAAACCTGATATTTGGCCTAAAGTAGCAAAAATTGTAGGGACAGTAAGAGGAGATAACTAATGCGCGCACTGGTTGTTGGCGATATGCACTATGCACAATTCACATCTATAGTAAGAAAAAGGGGAAAGAAATACTCTAGTAGACTAGAAAATTTAATAGCCTCTATAAATTGGGTTGAGAGTACAGCTTTAAGTACAAATGTAGATAAAATTATATATCTAGGGGATTTTTTTGATCGCGCAGATCTTAATGCAGAGGAATTAACAGCATTTAAGGAAATTAGGTGGTCTAAAGAAATCCCTCACATTTTTATTGTGGGGAATCATGAGATTGCTTCCCATAACTTAGAATATAGTTCTGCCCATTTAATAAGAAGTTTAGGGGAAAATTTCACTATAGTTGATAAACCATTGATGGAAGTTGGTTTTGGTTATAAATTTATGTACCTTCCTTACATCTTTGAAAATGACAGAAAACCTCTAATGCAGTATATTGAAGATGAGGAAAGTAAATATTCTGGTTTTGTCCAAACACAGGAATTAAAGAGACTTTATATATTTAGCCACAATGATATCAAGGGCGTCCAATACGGAATGTTCGAAAGCAAGAGTGGGTTTGATAAAGATGAAATTCTAGCTACCCATTGCAGATATTTTATTAATGGCCATATACACAACCAGGGATGGGTAGTAAAAGACAGAATACTTAATTTGGGTAATCTTACAGGTCAAAACTTTAATGAAAATGGTTGGGTTTATCCTCACACAGTGCTTTTTATGGATACCCAGAGAGATAAATTTGATCTTATAGAAAATCCATACGCGTTTAATTTTGTTAAGGCAGAAATAAATACAAAAGAGGATATAAGCAATTTAACCATTATTCCCCACATGGTCTTAAGCATAAAGTGTAAGGAACATTTAGTTAAAGAACTAAGAGATTTTCTAGATAGTTGTGAAGATGTAGAAGAATATAAAGTAATATCAACTTTTGATTCCACTGATGAAGACATGGTAAATGAAGATAATGTGAAGTTATTCACTTCCGAAGATCATTTACAACAATTCCAATCTTATATTATAAATCAATTAGGGAATACTGATACGGTACTTAAAGAATTACAAGAGGTAGTCAAATGAAATTGAAATTTTTACATATTTCAATAGAAAATTTTTTATCTTTGGGTCAAATAGATTTGGATCTTAATGATATGGGCTACACTCTTATTTCGGGTATTAATAATAATCCAGATGATAATGCTGTAAGTAATGGTGTAGGCAAAAGTTCCATATTTGATGCTTTAACATGGTGTATTACTGGAAAAACAGTTAGGGGTACAGATAAAAACATTACTAACATCCACACAGAAGGTGGTACTAGGGTAGAATTAACCTTCTTAGTAGATGGTAAAGAATATAGAATTTGTAGATATAGAGACCATAAAAAATTTGGCAATAATATTCAAATTTTTATTGATGGTGAAGATAAATCAGGTAAAGGTATTCGAGATGGAGAAAAACTATTAAGCGATTATTTGCCAGAGCTTACATTACAATTTATTGGGTCTGTAATAGTTTTTGGTCAAGGATTACCCCAAAGATTTACAAACAATACCCCTAGTGGGAGAAAAGAAGTATTAGAAAAGCTTTCCCAATCAGACTTTATGATTGAGGATATTAAAGATAGATTAAACAATAGAAAAAACCTTTTAACTTCATTGGTAAGAGAAAAGGAAGATTCATTGCTGTCTCTAAAGTCTCAATTAAACCTACTTACAACACAACAAGAGAACAGAAAAAAAGATCTTGAAGAGTTAGGAGATGCATCTCAGCTTTTAGAAGAAAAACAACAGTTAGAGAATAATTTTAGTAAGTTGGTTGAGCCCTTAAACAAACTAAAAGAAGAAGTTAATAATAATGAGAATGCTTGGGCTAAGGCAATGGGTGAAAAAACAGATTTATGCGCCTTATATACCCAAGAAAAATCAAATATTGATAAAAAATACAGTGAAGAACTAAATGAACTTCAACAGTCTTCTATGGGATTGAAGTCCCAAATTCAGGTATTGGAAAAGGAAATAGTAAGGTTAAAAAATATCAAAGATGTATGCCCTACATGTGGTCAAAAACTTCCAAATGTTCATAAGGTCGATACTACAGAACAAGAAAGTGAAGTAAGCAATTTAAAAACTCTTTTATCCGAGGTTGATAAAACGCTGAGTGATCTTAATAGCAAGATATATGAGGAAAAATCTTTACTATCTAGGGATTATGAGGGTCACCTATTATCAGCAGATAATAAAATAAAAGACCTTAAGGAAATCCTTTTAAATTCAAAAGATAGATTAGGATTTATAGAGGAAAATTATAAGCACTTGGAGTTTGAGCTTACCAAACTAGATTCCAAATATTCCAACTATTCCCAACATAAAGAATATTTAATAAGTGCCATACAAAAAGCTGAAGAAGAAAAAGAAAAAATGCAATCAAAGATACTGTATGGCACTGTAGAGTGGGAAGATCTTAAAGCCAGATTGGATGTAATTAGTAAAATGATAACAATAACTACAAGAGAGTTTAGAGGGTTCTTGTTATCAAATGTTATAAATTATATTCAAGATAGAGCCAAAATGTATAGTAAAGATATTTTTGGAACTGATAAGATTGAATTTACTCTTAATGGTAATAATATTGATATTTCCTATGATAATAAAATGTATGAGAATTTATCAGGTGGGGAAGCTCAGAAAGTTAATATTATTATAAACTTGGCTTTAAGAGATATGCTGTGTCAATTTTCCAACTTCAACTCCAATATACTTGTATTGGATGAAATATTTGATAATTTGGATAGTACAGGATGTTCCCAAATAATTGATGTAATTACAAAGAGACTAACAGATATTGAAAGCGTGTTTATAATTACCCATAGGGCAGAATTAATGATTCCAGCAGATTCAACAATTATGTTAATTAAAGAAAAAGATGGTATTACACGACTTCAGTAGGAGATTTATGTGATCTATAAAATGCCCAAGGGTCAAAAATACACAGATTTATGTATATATATTGACTCAGAAATTAAAAAACCAGATTGCGATGAAGAAAAATGTTTTGAGTATATGTATCATTTGTTTTACATTCTGGCTGTAAAAGGTAGAATGTTTATAACAGCTTCAGATTATGATAATTATGCTCTTTACGGAGCTACCCAATTATTTCTCAGATATAGAAAAGAAAAAGAGCCAGGAAGTAAGTTAAAACCAATTAAATCATGCCTAAACTATATAAAAAGAATATTATACCCATTAAAAGTCAATTATCAAAAATCCAATTTCTTTCAAGTATTTAAGGAAGAAGCATTAAACGGTAATGCCCCTATAGGTATAGCAGATAACCAGAAAAAAACAGCTGAAAATATAAATAATGATTTATTAAGAACAGAGTATAAATACTGTTTAACTCAAATAGCTGCAACTATAAAGCTGATAATAAGAGATTCCCCCTATAGTAATAATAAAGTTACTATGCATAATCTTTACATAAGCTGTTTACTAACATTACTTAAAACAATTACAATAAGTAATAAAAATCTAGAGAGGTTGAAAGTTAGAAAACGAAGAAACATAGTTACAGATAGCTTTATAGACAAAATCTATGAGGAAGAAAGTAAAGATGATGTAGTAATTTATCATTTAGATAAAACAATGGGAAATTATATAGATACTTTAGTTAAAAGGTGTAAAAAAGAAATAGCTAAAGATTTAAGTTATATAGTAGATTCATATAACTTACCAGACAATACTATAAAAGAAATGTTAATGCAACCTTTGGAGGATTATTCAGATGGGCAAGATTAAGGATTCTTTAGATGCGTTAAAAGAAAAAGATGTATATTCTTTGGCTCTGTTTTGTCTATATAAGATAATAGGAGCTCCAGAATATTCTTCTATTGGAGAATTAGCCTATGTATTGGATAAGAAAAGTTTGCTAAATTTGTGTGAGTATTTTGGAGGCCAAACAATCACAATTCCTACAATAGATGAATTGGAAAATTTATTGTATGCTTTATTATTGTACCAGTATGTGAAAATTGAACATATTTCTTATGATAAAGCTATAGAATTAATTAAATACCATTCAAAAGATATAAGAACTATAAAGGCCAATTACCATAAATTAGCTTCAATACTAGACGATTACTCTTTTCAAGTAAGAGAGGATATTGATAATGCTTAAACAGAATATAAATAATATCCTAAATGACCTTAGTTATCATAAAAGGGATAAACAGACTCTTTTAATACATTATATAAAAAAGAGATTAAATACCTCATTAGCAAGTTATGATAGCGATGTAATGGGAAACTACAGATCTCTAATTAAACAAGATGCCAGAAAAACGCTTGCAATCATAGCAAGAGATAGTAAGTAAGGAGAATAAAATTGCACTCTTTAATAGAAGACTTATCAGTGCTTACCACAATTCCACTCAACAATCTTAATAAACTATTAGATAAAGCCCTTTGGTGTTTTTGTGATTGTGTAGATGAATCTAGAATAAGTAAAGAAAATATTACAAGTATAGACATAGGAATAGGTGTCATTTCTATATGCGTAGAAGACAATAATATACAATATAGATTTGTACCTAGTAAAAAATTAGAAAGTGCTGTAAAAGCTGTAATAGTGGAAGGTAAAAACCCTTTAATAGAAACTGCAGAAGATAAACTAACCAAGGGGATGTTAGAGATACATAAGTCTTTCATTTAAGAGGATACACATATGGATAATGAAACCACAAGCATTTCTTCCACAACTGAATCCCCTACAGAAAAAACGCCTGATCTAATATCTCTAAACCAAGCAAAACAGACTCAAGCACTTGAAAAATTAATACAGGAAGATGATCTGGATAAGGTTAAAGATTTAACCCATTTATTTAATGTATACCAAACAAAAAGAAATGCGATAAGATTAAACGCGCTAAATGATGTACAAGATGCCCTAGTACAACAAATGTTAGAGCGTTTACAAAAATACCCTAATAATTTTGCTAATAAAGATATTGCAGATTGGATGAAGACAGTTCAAGCTGTAATGCAAAGCAATACTGAAAAAGTAGATCAATTAGATAATATCCCAGCAATTACATATCAGCAAAACAATCAAGTAAATTTGACTGTAGCAGATACATTAGATAGAGAATCCAGAGAAAAAATAATAAATGTGGTTGAAGCTCTTCTTAAAAATGTGCAATCTACATCAAATGATGATGTATTAGATAATGAATTAGAAGAAATAAATAAAAACGATTCAACCGAAAATACTGAAAACATTAAGGAGTAAGTAGCGGATGTTAGCGGATTTTGAGCTTAACAAAGTTATTGAAAAAATTAAAACTAGCGGCCCTTTTGAAAGTTTAGAAGATGGTATTAAATTTCTTTGTTCCTTAAAAAGTGAATTTGGACTATCCTGGGATGAAATCGCCATAATCTCAAATAAGGTTTTTGGTACCACATGGAAGGAAGGATTCTTCCGTAAAAATTATGGTGATTATGTAAAGACAGCTAAAGAAGTAAGCAAACTAGATGAAAAAATATTAGAGCTTAAGAAAGAAAGAGTAAAGCTTTCGGATGAAAGGATCCAAAATAATGCTTATGTTAGAAGACTAGCAAGAGAAGAAACCATAGAAGAAATTGCAATGCAAGCTGCAAGAGAGATAAGCGCACATAAAAGATTAATTTCTTCCTTCTCATGTAATTGTAAAGAAACCTCAGGTAGTAATGAGGCCATTTTAAATCTATGTGATTGGCATTATGGTATAGAAATTAATAATGCGTGGAATAGGTATAATACAGAAATATGCAGACAGCGCATTACTAAACTAAGAGATAAGGTAATAAAATATTGCAAAGCCAATGATGTTTGGAAAATCAATGTAATGAACCTTGCAGATTTAATTGCGGGTAGAATACACCTATCTCTTAGATTACAGAGTAGAATAGATGTAATTACTCAGATAATGGAAGTATCCGAAATATTAGCTGAATTACTAAATGATCTCTCTGTTTATTTTCAAGTAGATTATTATTCTTGTTTAGATAACCACTCTAGAATAGAACCAGATAAATCTGATTCTTTAGATTTGGAATCTCTCTGTAGAATTACAGATTGGTATCTAAAAGAAAGACTTCATGGTAATAAAAATATAACTATTCATGAAAATGAATATGGCCTAGACATTATCACCTTTAATTGTAAGGGGTGGGATATTTTGGGATGCCATGGAGACCGTGACAAGCAATTAAATGTAGCTACATCTATAGCTAGCCTAACACATAAACATTTTGATTTAGTATGTATGGCTCACAGACATCATTTTGCAGCAGATGAATATAACGAAAGCATCATATTATCCTCATCCAGCGTAATGGGTACAGATGATTATGCCAAGAATTTGAGACTAAGTGCTAAACCAAGCCAAAATTTAATCATTGTAACAGATGAAAATGTTACAGAAGCTATTTACAGAATTTTATTAGATTGATATTAATGTGGAAGTAAAAATATAGAAAAACTAAAGTTTTAAGGTAAGTCCCAATTTGGGTAAGCCCTTAAATAGGAGTTAAAACATGCAAATTATTGGAAAAGATGGTAAACAGTATAGTACAGTAGAAGAATGTACTAAGGCAGATGAAGAATTTGATAAGCAACAAGAACAAAAAGCGCTTATCGAAACTGAAAACAAGAACGCTGTAAGCAAGAAAAAGAAAGAAATGGCAACTGCTATTCAGACAGCCGAAGATGAAGTATCAGCAGCCCTTACAGCTTATGATAAAGCTAAGGAAGAAACGAATAAGTTGATACAGGAAGCTAAAGAAAAAGCAAAAGTTATACTTAAAGAGGCTGAAAAAAAGTATGATGAAGCCATCAATAAGCGTTACGAAGCAATTAAGAGTTTTAATGAGGAATTTGGTGCTTACACCACAACCTACACAGGAAAAAGAGCACTAGAAGAATATGATAGAGCCACAAGAAAATTTAACAGATGGTTCGACAGTTTCTTCTTCCCATTTATTTGGTAAACATTAATATTTTCCACATTAATATTGTATATACAACGGGAAGTTCAATTTGAACCTCCCGTTTTTTTCACAAGGAATACAACAGCATGCAAGTAAATGAACTTTTAAGAATTAGCGATGAAGCTATTGATTTTATAAATAAATATATTAAACCTATAGTTACACCAGATTATATTGGTTGGAGTATACCACTTCCTAAAAAATACAAGAGTGTGATGATTATAGATTATAGCATAAACAATAATTGGGATTTACTTCCTATTAACCCAGCTAAAAGATTAAAAAAACGTACAATAGTAAAAGCACTAAAATTTTTAATATCTAAAGGTTGGTTAACTCCATTAGTGGAGGTATTTGAAGAGTTTTCACCCCAGTTAAAAGTAGATATGGAAAATGCTATTATAATACCTCAAGAAAAATATAATTTGGATGATAAAATAGTTGATTTCTTTCCTGAGTTAGATTATGATGATAATGTAGATGACATCATCGTAGAGCAGGAGGAAAATAAGAATTGAAAAAATATTTTATCACCTCTGATATCCATAGTTTTTTTAGTATATTCAAGCGCGCATTGGACAATGCAGGATGGCAACAAAATAATCCAGATCATATTTTGATAGTTGCAGGTGACCTTTTTGATAGAGGAAATGAAACAAATCAACTTCTCAATTTTGTACAATCTCTTGGTGATAGATTTATCTACGTAAAAGGTAATCATGAAGATCTTATTGAAGATTGTGTTTATGAATTGTCATCAGGTATAAATATAGGTAGTCATCATATTAGTAATGGTACTGTAAAGACAATATCTCAGATTTGTAACATTGGCGAGTTTGAAATTTATTCCTACATTTGTGATAAGGTTATGCAACAAACCATTCATGATAAGATGAAGCCTATTCTTGAGTGGATTAGAAATAAGTCAGTAGACTATGTAGAAATAGGTGATTATATTATAACTCACGGGTGGATTCCCATTATACCTACTAGCACCAATATTTATGGTCAGCCAAATAAATACGCTTTTGATCCTGATTGGGATAAATCAATTGATTTTTCTAAAGCGACCATTGACGAAATAAACAACCATAATAGAAAATGGTACAGTGCTAGATGGCTCAATGGTATGGACTGTTGGAAGCAAGGAATTACCGTTCCTGATAAAACAATCATTTGCGGTCACTATCATTGTAGTTGGGGATGGTCTCATATTAGACAAAAATATAAAGAGTTTCCTAACAAAAGCAATAAAAATTTTTCAAAATCATTCCAACCTTTTATAGATAAAGGAATTATAGCTCTTGACGCCTGTACAGCGTATTCGGGTATTTGTAATGTTTTTGTAATTGATGAAGAGGTGAATTAATTGAAAAACATTTTAATTTCAATCAAGCCTTACTATGTTTTCCTTATTATAGCCCATAGTATGGGTTGGGATATCCCTAACCCCAAAACTATTGAGGTGAGAAAATCATGCCCTAAAGATAAACAGTGGGATCATAAAGTGCTCATTTACTGCACGAAAGATAAAGAATCATTCCATCAAATTCCCAAGCAGTATCAACCTGCTATGAAGGCATTTCTTGGCAGAGTCATCGGCGAATTTGTATGCGATGAGATTGAGGAATTTACTGTTGGCGGTTTGCGTTGTGACGATATAGAGAAAGAGGCTTGCTTGGCCTACGAAGAAATAATTACCTATTTTTACAAGCCCGAAGAGTTGGACGGAAAACACGCAAAGTTCGGTTACGGTTGGCACATTTCCGACCTCAAAATTTATGACAGGTTGAAAGACCTAGATGAGCTCAGGACAGGAAAGAATATAGCCATGCCCTGTGGATATGGCAATTATAATATTTATGAGCAGCAGGTTCTTCGTCCTCCTCAGTCATGGATGTATATAAAGGAAGTCCAGTCAAGAAGAGACGAGTGGTACGAGCCAGAGACAATTGTACTGTTCAACTCTGATCATCAACTAGGTTGTGCAAGAGCTTATTGTCCTAGATGTGGAGTATGTCTTGGAGAGTGCAGTTTGACAGATCCCCTCAATGTTTTAGACTATCAACGCTGCTGCCCTGTTTGTGGAGCCAAGATTAAAGCAGAGCCTACAAAATGAGACGACCCTTTACAAAGACTGAAAGAGAGCAGGTTTATGCAAAATGTGGTGGCCATTGTGCCTATTGTGGGTGCGAATTACCATATGATAAAATGCAAATAGACCATGTGATCTCAGCAGAGCATGGTGGCACTGATGACATGAACAACCTACTGCCAGCTTGCAGGAGCTGTAATCACTATAAACACTGCAGCACTCTTGATAGCTTTAGAAGAATGCTAAAAAAATGCCTAATGTACTAGCAAGAGACAATGTTACCTACCAAATTGCTGTGAGATATGGTCTTGTGGACCCTAAACCACATCCTGTAGTATTTTATTTTGAGCAAGAGGAAATAAAAGATGAAAAAATGTGAAATCGAAGCTGTTTTACCTCTACCTGAGGAAATTAATGGACAAAAATTACCCCAAAGTTTTTACCAACAGTTAGTTAGTAATGTTCATGAAATTAAGGAAAAATTAACTAAGAAGGTTGGTAGGGGGTATAGGGAAAGTTATAATTTCCTGGGTACCTGTAAGTGTGCTATTAGGGGTAAATTAATATATATAAGCGGGGATGTTTTTTATGTCCCAAAGGATGTTAAATATTTAAGACTTGCGGTTACTTCAGAAGACATTTTCTTCTTTTTTGCAGAGGAAAGCAGCGCTGTAAGTCAACCCAATTTTACAGTAAAGGAGGTGTAAAATGCTAGGAGGCATACCCATTAGAGATATTGAAAATTTTGTAATTGATGAAATTTTCAATCCTTACTACAACACTGTTTGGGAAGCATGGAGACAAAATCCCCAGTATTATCCACACATTAAAGAACCTCAATATCCTGGGCAAGATTTAGAAAGGGCAAATAAAGAAGCTTGGTTTAATTATCTTCAAAATATTTTAAGCCAAGACCCTCTCCAAATTATATCTTAGCTAGAGCAATGCCCAAAATGGAAGGAAAAAATCATAAATAGGTTTAAAATGTTTTCCCCCTTGATGTTTTATAAATGGTTGCAGTGCCCTATTATAGATTATCTTAAATCTTTAGGAGTTAATATTAATCAGTGAAGAAACCTCTCATAATTAACTTATTTGGAGCGCCAGGTTCAGGAAAATCTACTGGAGCTGCATATATATTTTCCCAGTTAAAATTACAAGGCATAAATGCGGAACTTGTTACAGAGTTTGCAAAGGAAAAAACCTGGGAACAAAATCAGAAGGCACTTGATGATCAAATTTACATTTTGGGAGAATCCTACCACAAATTATTTATATGTAAAGATCAAGTAGATGTCATTGTTACGGATTGCCCTCTTCTTACAGAGATCTTATTTATTAAAGATAAGTCAATAAAAAAACCACTTATCTCACTTATAAAGAAATTGTATAACCAATTTGATAATATTAATTTTTTCTTAAATAGAGTTAAGGCTTATAACCCCAAAGGTAGAAACCAAACAGAAGAAGAATCGAATAATTTAAAATATAAATTGTTAAAAATTTTAAATGGTGTAGATGAGACAAATTACATAGAAATAAATGGTAGTGAAGAGGGCTATAACCTAGCACTAAGACTTATTGAGAAAAAATTACTTGAAAGGGGTATTTTACATGGTTAGAGATGTAATTGAATATTATAAACAAGTAACCAAAAATTATAATGATATGAGAACTGAGCTTGCTGAAATGGAGGAACTGCTTAAAGAGAATGCAGTAACTCCTGAAATGATTGAGAACATGAATCAAATGATTCTTCCTATCAAGACAAACTATGAAACACTCTCATATTTTATATTCTTATTAAATAAACCAGTAAAGAAAAATAAGCAGAAAAGATATGAAGGGCAAAATAAAAAACTAATTAAAGAAAGTGGTGCCCATACTAACAAAGATATAATTATAGAAAATGAAACTGCTTTATCTTCTCTACATAATATAAAAAAGGAAATTAAAAATGACTGAAAAAGAAATGGTAACTAAAATTCTCCATATTCAAAAACCAGGCATATTTAACAATTCTAACCAATATGAAATAGAATTGCAGGATAGTAAAGAATGGGGAAATGTATTTTCTCTTTTAGAGAAAAGTAAAGAATTAGAAGAGTTAGAAGAATATTCTAGCTTAGATGAGTTTGTATATGAATATATAGATGAACTTAGTGGAGAGGAATTTACAGTTTCTTTACTTTCATCTCTTGATGATGACAAATACTCTTTAATAATTGAAAAAGTATAAAGGAATAGTCATATGGCAGATTTAAAAATTATTACAGGCGCGGATAATTTTATAGAAAGAACAAATGAAATTGATCTAGAAACTGATAAAAAACTTGCAGTTAAAATTATAGATGATTTGAAAAAAGCACTAGTTCAGAATAATTTACAAATATTATCAGCCCCGCAAATAGGGTATCCTTATCGTATTATTTGTATGAATTTCAAATCAAAATCCTCTAAAGCAGATATTAGGCATTTTATTAATCCCATCATTAACAGAACTAGAGGTTTTACCCTTATTAGGCAAAAAGATATAAGTTTACCAGATAGGGAATTTATTCATCCTAGAAGTCCTGAAATAAATATGTTTTATCAAACTTTAGATAATGGGTCCTTATCTTCAGTATTTAAGGGTGCAACAGCATTTTTACTACAGCAGAGTGTTGATCTTCTTGATGGAATGACGCTTGAAACCATTGGTCTTGAAATTGATAATCAGTTTGATGAAGCCACAGAAGAGGAAAAGAACGAACTTCTTGAAGCATATGTAAAAGCAGTAACGGAATATAAAGAACAATTAGAAAAAGAAATCAAAGAAAGCCCCGATCTTACAGCTATTAATAATGCAGCTAATTTTATGTCTCAAGTCAGTGCAGGCGAAATCAAAATTAAAAAAGATTTGGTATTGGAGAGCTCTCAAGAGTGATAAGTTTCCCATATTTTATAAAATCAGATGCTCAGGCAGAATTATTAATAGAAGATATAGGCAATTTTGCAATTAAAGCATTTAATGATAGAGGCTGTGAATTTATAATAGTTGTAGAAACCAAACTAGGCAATACAAGGGTATTCACTTTTGGTCCCGTAATACCTGATTTGGATTTGCTGCCTCAAAGATGTGGTTGCGAGATAGAAAAATTCAGTTTTAATAATGGTAGAATAATGAAAACAATAAGAGGCTTTCTCAATAATCCCTTTAATAGAATTACGCAGGCTTTTGAGGTAACAAAAGAAGAAGCCCTGAATGACTGTAGGAATCTCGTACAAATTATGAATGAAGATAATTTTTAAACAACCAAATATTAGAAAAAAAAACAGAAGAGGGAGCATTCCCTCTTCTATGCTTCTACATGCGTATTTATTGTATAGACACTTGATATAGGAGACACCATTTTGAAAATTATAGATATGCCTAGAGGTACAGGAAAAACATTTCAGTTAGCTATTTTATCTGAAAAATTAAATATTCCCATTATAGTGTGGGATGATACTCTTACACATCTACTTCAGAGACAATATCCTCAAGCACATTTTATTTCATATAGCAAATACCGCAAAATGCATAATAAACCCGACAAAATACTTATTGATGAATTTCCACATATGCTGCAGGAAGTATTTTCAAACTCTGAAATAATTGCCGCAACTTATTCTTCAGAGGAGCACTATTCAGAAAAAATGAAGGATTATTCAGCCCTGTTAGTTAATATGAGGAATGTAAGATGAGTAGAGCAGATGAAATATTTATACAAAATTGTAGAGATATTATAGATAATGGGATTTGGGATACTGATCTTAAAGTAAGACCTCATTGGGATGGTGGTGCACCAGCACACACGGTTAAGAAATTTGGCATTGTTAATAGATACAATTTACAAGAAGAATTTCCCATTTTAACTTTAAGAAGAACAGCTTTTAAGTCCTGCATAGATGAATTGTTATGGATTTGGCAAAAGAAATCTAACAATATTCATGATTTGAAGTCCCATATTTGGGATAGCTGGGCAGATGAGAATGGTTCAATAGGTAAAGCGTACGGATATCAACTTGGAGTTAAGCATCAATATAAAGAAGGAATGTTTGACCAGGTTGACAGGGTTTTATTTGATTTGAAAAATAACCCTGCAAGTAGAAGAATTCTTACTAATATTTACAACTTTCAAGATCTTCATGAGATGGGGTTGTACCCATGTGCTTATTCTATGACATTTAATGTCTCAGGAAATGTGCTAAATGGTATTCTTAACCAGCGTTCAAATGATATGCTAACAGCAAATAACTGGAATGTAGTTCAATATTCTATTCTTCTTATTATGATGGCACAAGTAAGTGGTTTAGTACCAGGAGAATTAGTGCATGTTATTGCTGATGCCCATATTTACGATAGACACATTCCATTAATAGAGGAAGTACTTAAAAATGAGCCTAAACCAGCTCCTAAACTTATTGTAGATCCTGACATTAAGAACTTTTATGATTTTACAGTAGACAGCTTTAAACTTGAAGGATATGAACCAAATAAATTTGAACATAAAATCCCAGTTGCTATATAAGGAGAAACAATATGAAAGAGATGACGGAAAAAGAAGTAAAAGAGTTGCCTATAAAGATTAGAAAGGGGATTAAAAAAGATGAATGCAATTGTTTGTGTAGATAAAAATTGGGGTATTGGAAAAAATGGGGAACTCCTCTTTAATATCCCCGAAGACATGCAAAATTTTGTTCTTAATACTATTAATAAACCTGTAATTATGGGGTTAAATACTCTGCATTCTCTGCCAGGTGGTAAGTCATTAAAGAACAGATTAAACATAGTAATTGCACCAAAGGAAGAAAAACTACCTGATGATGTAATTCATGTAACAAACATAAAAGAATTATCTGATTATCTTGCTGAAAATAATCTTACAGATAAAGCGATGGTAATAGGTGGTGGAATGGTCTATAATGCCCTACTCCCCTTCTGTGATTATGTTTTTGTTACTAAAGTTGATGCTGATGGTTATGCAGATACTTTTATTCAAGATTTGGATGATCCTAATGAGGGTTTTGAATTATTATATAAAACACCTCTTAAAAATGCCGATATAACTATCTCAGCTGAAAAGAAATGCCCCATCTCAATGCAATATATTATTTATAAAAATATGAGGTATTGATATGGGTAAAGATTCATTTATAGCAGACACAATAATTAGGGACGAAGAAAAAGTAAAAGAAATTGTAAAAATTTTGAAACAGCCCAAAGATAAAAATATTAAATCTTCTCAGCCAGATAAACTTCCGGAGAATGCAGGTCAAATTTGGTTTAATAAGAAGAATAGTTGATCTTTTCTACTGTGTTCTATATAATACTTATAGAGGTAGGCATATGGAAAATAAAAAGAAACCTTTAGGCTTAGTAATTAGTAGAAGCGGACACCATTATTATATTTATGAAGACCCTATAGAATATGTTAATCATCTAGAGGGGCTTTATCTGGTAGATGACTATTTTGAATTTAATATGGACCTGGATGTTACAGGTAGATTTTTAGAAAAATTAGGACATAGTAACTACTATGCTATTATTTTTAATGAAAAAGGGTGGAGATACAGGGGACCAAACAATTCTTTAGCTACCAAAATCTGTAATCATTATATTTATAAAGATCAGGTTGATGATCTTGAAGTTACTGGGGAAATGATTATAGCTTTTCCTAAATGGGAAAAAACTGAAAACTCAATCAAAAAAAATATATAAACCATTATCTGAAAAAAGGTTAAGGAGACTTATAGAACATGCCCTTAAATAAAAGAGTGTATATAAGAAATATAAAGGAAGATTTAGCACATTTTTCAAAAAGATCAAAGGGCCCTGAAGAACCTTCTAACTTGGAATCCCACTTTGAAAAACACCAATCATAATATGCTAATGAAGATGAATATGACCAAGGGTTACATGATCTTACAAAGAGACCAGCCGCCCCAATAGGAAAAGAATCCTCTACTGGTATAAATGGTTATAAAACGCAGACAGGTGTGAAAGTTAAATACAGGCCGTTTAGGGGCAACATTCACTTATATGAGAATTGGGTGCATACAGAGGTAACGATGTTACTGGAGTAGGCATAACCTACCATGCTAAACCCTTAGATAAAATACTACAAGATATAGGCCCTTATGCTCCTTATCCTTTAAGTCGTAAGAAAAATGACTATCGCTATAAAAGTGATTTGGACGGCGGTTTTGAAGGTCTTGAATTCTTTGACAATCACCCAGAGTACCACGAAGGCGTAGATGAAGAGACTATAAATACAATCAGAGCAAAAATCATGGCTGGTGAAAGACTAGACGATTTTAATACAATTTAATTACATTTTAGTTGATTTTTCTTCTGCTTTACATTATAATATAAATAAGAATTAAATGTGAGGTAAGAGAAATATGAAAATGAGTGAACAAGAATTCAAAGCTAAATTGGAAACTTTACCTTGGACGTGCGATTACAATAAAAAGGTTGCCCAGGAAAAGCCTATTCGTGCTGAGTTCTATCAGGGCCTGGAAGTAGGTGATGGGGTTACTGTTCATTACTATTCCGATGCTGAAGCTTACACCATTATTAAGCGTACCAAGTGTAGTTTGACCCTTCAAAGAGATAAAGCAACTCTTAAGAAGGGCTGCAAGCCTGAGTTCGTTCCCGGTGGCTTTGGTGCTTGCTGCACCAATAACGAAGACCTGGAATATGACTACGAGAAAGATCCGAATGGCAGTGTTCTTACAGTAAGATGGAGTAATAAAGAGGGTGCATTTATGTACCTGGGCAAGAAAGTTACAGCTGGCCGTCATGAATATTACGATTATAATTTCTAAGAGATGAGGATGAAATAAAATGGAAAAAGAATACTATTCAATTGTTAAAAAATATAATGTTAACCCTTTTACTTCTGGTTTAATGACTCCCTGTTTTTGTAATTTTTATCATGGTTATATTTTCAGAAAAGATGAAGACGGTCCTTCTCTTATTTATGATGCAGTATATACAAGCACTCAACAAGCCCAGGATGATCTTACTCAGGTTGCTCTTGCTTGTGATATTGGGTATGTTAATTTTTTAGGGGCATATGATGAAAATGATTATAAATCCAAAATGTCGGATATTTTTCATGCCTGATAAATTAAATAAAATTAGTAAGAACATGTATTTTTACTATACTTATTTAAGATCAACTATGGAACTTAGTTGATCTTTTCTTTTTCTTTTTATAAAATGGGTATAAAGAATAGAAAAATTGTAATTTTCGCATATCATTATATGTATGAATAATTGAAGACGGAGTATATTATGGTAAAAAAGATACTAATTGATATTGATGATACTATTTCTGTTACTTCTTACAAATGGACAGAAATGGAAAAACTATATATGTGGAGAGAAGGCCACAAACAAATAAAACCCCTTTCTAAATCTTCTTATAATATATCAGATAGTTTTAGTCTTAATGATGAAGAAATGGCCAAATATAAATCATATATGTTAGCTAATTTTCCTTATGGGGATTTGGAAGAGGTACCAGGCGCTGATAGAGCAATACGGTATTTAATTTCAAAAGGATATAATATTACCTTCATTACTAATAGAAACATATTACTTCATGACATCACTACAGCTTGGGTAGAGAAAAAAATAGGGATTACCAACCCAAAAATTATATTTGGTGTAAATGACGATTATATTAAAAAATTACTTCAAAATTTCTCTTACGATATTTTGATAGATAATAGAGTTAATAGATGTCTTATTGCTCAGGCAGCTGGAATAACTCCAATACTATTTACAGGTATAGATGTAGACCATACAGGAGTATCTTCAAAAATCAGTTATATGGCATTGAATGGATCTATTAATTATCAGGAGGTTCTTAAAATTATGAATGATAGTTCCAAAACATCTGGAGAAGAGGAAATAAAAAAGAATAATCTAGAAATTGGAGATTATGTTAAAATAACTAGCGATAGTTTATTTGAAAGGCACCCCAAGCTTCCCAGAGAACTTAAAGATAAGTATCTTCGAGTAATTGATCTTTATAGAAATCCAGAAACTGGGAACCTTGTTCGAGTTAGTGTTACTTGTGAAGGCGTTAATAATCCGAAATCAAAATATAATTGTTTTTATATTCCGGGTAGGTTTGTAAAGAAGGAAACAAATAGTGCACGGAAGATACCTACCAAGATGGAAATGGATAAATGTGTTTCAGAGGCTTCTAAAACTTCATATATTTATTTTATAAGTTTAAATGAGGGTAAAGGAGTAAGAAGAATCGTTCCTGTTATTTTTAGAAATGGAGAAAAAATTTCAAATAATCATGACTGGGTGTATTTACGTTCAATACAGGGCGATCAGGAATTTCTAGTAAAGAAAAGCCAAGTTTTTGAAAATAACGTGGAATTATTTGATTACATTGCAAATAGGGAATAAATATATGTGTGAAAAATTCAAAAAAGGCGACAAAGTAGAAATTCTTTCTTTTGAAGAATTAAAAGAACAAGCATGTAAAGATGTTCCTAATAATTATGAAAGTCTTTATTTTCCTTACTGTACATTTAAATTAAATGAAGAGATGAAACAGTATTGCGGAAAGAAGACAAAAATAATAAACGTATTTGATGAATATGAGTTTGTAACGAAACGTAGTATACCCTGTTATAAATTAGAAATTGATAGTGGAGAATGGACATGGATGGGGCAGTGGCTAAAAATAATTTGACAGAAGAGCAGCGAAAATACTGTATTCACCAATGTAAATATGGAAAACAAAAAGTCCAAGAATTACTGCATACCTGTGATAGTATTTTTGACATGGTAGAAGATATGCAAATATTTACTGAAATCTGCCATGAAAAGAATAATTGTCCTTTTGATAATCTTAAAAAAGAAACATGCTAAATTGTTTATATATATCAAAATTGCAGTACTTATGCACTGCAATTTTTTCTTCCTTTTTGGGAAATAAGGAGACTCTATTGTGAATGTAATTAAGAGAAATGGTAAAGAAGTCCCTTTTGATGTGGAGAGAATTAAAAGGGCAATCACACTTTCAAATGAAAAATATCAAGATTTAAGTGAAGAAAAAATATTAGAAGTTACTAATAAGGTACAGAAAAAGTGTGAAAAATTAAACAGAAATATACAAGTAGAAGAGATTCAAGACTTAGTTGAAAATGAATTGATAAAAATAAATGCATATAGAGTTGCAAAACATTATATTAAATATCGTTACCAAAAAGAATTAGAAAGAGATAGATATAGTAAATTAATAGAGGGCATTAAAGAAAAACTAGAAGCAAGAAACATTACAAATCAAAATGCAAATACAGATGAAAATTCATTTGGTGGCAGATTAAATGAAACAAATTCACTACTAATGAAACAATATGCATTAGATTATTGTATGTGCCCTCAATCAAAAAGCAACCATTTAAATAATGAAATTTACATCCATGATTTAGACCATTACCCATTAGGCGACCACAACTGTATGTCAATGCCTATTGATAAATTACTAGCAGAGGGATTCAATACAAGACAAACTGATGTTAGACCATCAAGTGGTATTCACACAGCATTACAATTAGTTGCTGTTTTATTCCAATTACAAAGCCTACAACAATTTGGTGGAGTAAGTGCAACGCACTTAGATTGGTCAATGGTACCATATGTTAGAAAATCCTATGTAAGACACTACAAACATGGCTTACATTATTTGGAAAATGACCCAGAACTTACAGATGAAATAAGAAAAAGATTAGATAATCCAACAGAATATTCAATTACAGATCCTGTGTATTCCCAATTTAATAAAAGAGTTGCAGATTATGCGAATGAGATGACTTGGAAAGAAACATACCAAGCAGTGGAAGCACTTTACCATAATCTAAACACATTACAATCCAGATCTGGATGTCAATTACCATTTAGTTCTATTAATTATGGCACATGTACATTGGAAGAAGGAAGAATAGTAATTAAAGCGTTATTAGAAATATCAATTAAGGGTATTGGTAAACTTTATCGTACAAGTATTTTCCCATGTGGTATTTTCCAATTAATGAAGGGGGTAAATAGAGCCCCAGGTGATCCAAACTATGATTTATACAGATTGGCATTAAAATCCACCTCATTAAGATTATATCCAAATTACGCAAACTGCGATTGGAGTGGGAATGCTGGGTATGATAGGAATGATCCTAAAACATACTTTTCAACGATGGGTAAGCGTAAACTACAGCTCATCTAAAACCTTTTGAACCTCGCCCGAGGGTGTTTGCAATTTGCAAGCTAACGATTAGGACCTGAAAAGGTTGAGATCGTGCCAAGCCTATTAAATATAGGAAGGTGTATCGACTATCCCTGATGAATGTAAGGGAGTAGGATTAGAGATAGGCACTAATTCGAAGCGAAAGGCTATCAAATATAGTTGATAGAAGACATAGTCAGTACTAATAGTAATATTAGATAAAACGTGTAGAACAGCTAATGGTTGGGATATAAATGGTTTAGGTCAACTAAAAGATGGCAGAGGAAATATTTGCCCCGTAACAATTATTCTCCCTACCCTTGCAATGGAAGCAAACAGAGATGTTGAAGCTTTCATGCAATTACTTGATCAAAAACTACATGAAGCAAAAGACATGTTAATTGAGAGATTTAACTTTATTGCAAGTCAATCCCCCAAAGCAGCAACTTTCATGTATGAAAACCATATAATGGCAGGTTATATACCAGAGGAAGGTATTCGTTCAGCATTAAAACATGGTACATTAGCCATTGGCCAATTAGGATTAGCAGAAACACTACAGTTACTTATTGGTACAGATCAAACAACTGAAACTGGTATGGAGTTGGCTAAGAGAATAGAAGCATTATTTAAGAAAAGATGTACAGAATTTAAGGAAGAATATAAACTAAATTTTGGTGTTTATTACACACCAGCAGAGAATCTTTGCAAAACTGCAATGATTAAGTTCAAACAAAAATATGGTATTATTCCTAATGTATCAGATAAAAAATACTTTACAAATAGTATTCATGTTCCTGTTTGGCATAAATTAAACGCATTTGAAAAAATTGATATTGAATCTCAGCTAACAGGATACAGCTCTGCAGGGTGTATTACATATGTGGAATTAGATTCATCTTCTGTCCATAATATAGGTGCAATTGAAAAAATTGTTAATTATGCAATGGATCATGATATTCCTTATTTTGCCATTAATGTACCTAATGATTTATGTTTGAACTGTGGGTTTACAGGTGAAATGAATGACCATTGCCCTCAATGTGATTCAACAAGCATTCAGCAATTACGCAGAGTAACTGGGTACTTAACAGGAGACTACAAAACAGCATTCAACGAAGGGAAACAACAAGAAGTTGAAATGAGGGTAAAACACACAGGTGTTGAAGTAGAGGAGTAATCTTTATGAATTACTTAAACATACTAGATTGCTCAATAGCCGATGGCGAAGGAGTTAGAGTTGTACTTTTTGTAAGTGGTTGTCCCCACCATTGTTTAGGTTGCCATAATCCTGAGAGTTGGAATTTCAATGCAGGTAAAAAATTTACTTTTTCCACATTACGTAAGCTATATGAGTTACTTAGTAGAGACTATATAGACGGGCTCACAATTAGCGGCGGGGAACCCTTGGCACCTCAAAATGCGGGAGTAGTGTTAGAAATTTGCAAAAATATAAAGGATAAGTTTCCAAATAAAAATATTTGGGTCTATACAGGATACACTGTAGATGAAGATCTAGCGGCTAAACTTAAACCATATGTAGATGTAGTAGTAGATGGGGAGTTTATTCAAAGCTTAAGAGATATTACTTTACCATTCAGAGGTTCTTCAAACCAAAATATAATAAAATTAAGTTAAAAAAAATTAACCCTTTCCTTAATTTGGAAAGGGTTTTCTTTTACTGAAAATATAGTTGATCTTAACCTAAATATACTGTATAATATATGTGAATAAGGGAGGAATACTATGGTTGATAATTTTCCAGTAGCTGAATCTGTAAGAAAGACAGTAGAAAACCAAAAGAAGTATGAAATAAAAGAGGCTAATGAGGTTTTACCAGAAATATTAGAACAAATGATTAGAATAAAAGCTGATGATTTATGTAGTAATGTTAGTATTCCAGCTCTTCCTTGCCCATCTATGGAAAGTGCAACCCTTATAAAGGAGTTCTATACTAATTTTTACTTTTCTTTATATTATTTGAATTATAAGGAAGAAATGGAAAAAATAAGTGCAGGGCTTGCAGATTATGCAACATTTAAAAAACAATTAGATGAAGCTTCAAAATATTACTATTTAAGATATCTATTTGAAGATAAAAACATTTTAACTTCAATATTAAATTTACTTAAACAACAGGGCTTTGAAGCAAAGGTTGTTAAAGAATTTGACCCTAGTGGTGGTAATGAACCAAATGAGAAATTGTCCCTTGTAATTTCTTGGATGAGGGAATAGTTGATCTATTTTTTAATGCATACTATGATGAAAATAAATAAAAATAAAGAGAGGTAAATTATGGAACGATTTTTCCCTTGGGACAATTTAGGTTGCGATGTAAGTACTTGTGCAAATGTAAATGAAGCACTTAAAGCTGCACAAGTAGATTGGGAAGTTGAAGCCAAACCTGTTTTTTGGCAAAACAATGATGGTAAAGATGTTAAGGTAAAGGATTCCATTGCTGTTGTCAGAAAAGACAACCAAGAGTTTATTAGTGAAATTAGTTCAAAAAGTAATGTTATTCAAAACGCTCAAGCATTTGATTTCCTTGACACTCTTGTAGAAAAGACAGGTGGTGTGATTGAAAGGGTTGGTTATAGAGATAAAGCAGTCCATGCAATTGTTAAACTTCCGGAAGAAACAATTCTTGATGATGGTGTTGCACCTTATCTTGTAGTCAGGAATTCATTCTGTGGTAAGGGTAAGCCCCTTGAAGTTTTCCTTTCCCCTTATAGGCTTGCTTGTGCAAACCAACTTTCAGATGCTATTTCAAAGTCCCGCAATGTATTTAAGTCGGATTTCTACATTGAAGATAAAGAAAGACAATCTTCTACAATTGAAAGTATCCTTAGAATTAAGGAAAAGAGAATGAAACACCTTGAGCAACAAGCCTCTATTATGGCTACTACAAAAATTGCGGCCAGAGATTTTGAAAATATTGTAAGTCAATTGTTCCCTACAGATGCGGAATTAGATATTTCCAAGAAAAAGTTGGCTGCAAATGAATATGCAACAGAACAGCTTTATGTAGCCTATGATAGTGAAGACCTTAGCAATTTCAAAGGCACCGCTTGGGGTGTATTTAATGCAGTTTCGGATTTTGCCACCCATGCCCCTAGTTATAAGAAAGTTGAAAAAGGATTTGATACCCTTCCTAGCGAACACCTTGGGGAAATTGAAAATAGAATCAAGTTATTGGTAGCAACAAGATATATTCTTTCCCACCAATATGGGTTGAAACTTAGTTACTAATGTATAATTTTTGTAGGGATCAACTATGAAAATTAGTTGATCCCTATTTTATTATATGCTATAATAGTGACAAGAAATAAGTGAGGTATAGAAAATGAAATTCAAGCAGTTGCACTTTACCAAGATCCAAAACATTCTTAATAACTACGAAGAAGCCAATGCAGGTTGCATTACTGCAAGAATTTGGGGAAGGAAGGATAAGGAAAGCAACCTTAAAGTATTTCAGGTTGTTCTTGATAGTGATGCAGATCAACTTGACGGGGCAACTGTGGTTGTTTCTGAATTTGAAAGTATTGAAGATGCACAAGAACATGCAAGAAGTGTAGCTCAAGAGATGTTTGAAAAATATCTTATGGATAATTTTATAGTTTAATTTTGGAGATAAATTAATGAAAGAGACATTAACTCCTATCATCTTAAAAGGCGAGGCGCCTTATTCTGAAAGAATATATAATAATTTCTGTACTTTATGTAAATATAAAAAATATATAAAGGGCCTATCTACATATCCTTGTTTTGTCTCTTGTAATGGCGTATGTGTAAGATTTGAATACAATTCAGATAAAATGCGTGAAGAGTGCGAACAGGAAATACTTGAAAACCAGGCAATTACTATTTGGTTGGAAAGGGGTAAAACCGTTGAAGAACTTAAGGCAATGCCTAAAAAGGAATTGTTATCGGTATTAAACAAGAAGCGCTATATCCAAATTGAGAAGAGATATCAGGAAGATAAGAAAAACCTTGAATTAATGCTTAAAAAATCAAACCAATTAAAGACTGAAAAAGAAACAACCAACTGCGCTATAGTAAGAAGAGGCAGACCTAAAAATAGGGAGAAAAAAATATAGTATGAAAGATACTTTTGGAGTATGTAATGTATGCGGCGTAGAGTTGGAGCCAATTTACTTCATTGAAGAAGAAGAAAAGCTATACGAAAATACTTATACCAAAACAGGTAGAGTAAGAACAGCTGTAGATTATTTACTATGCCCCTGCTGCGGTGAAAAACATATAGTAAGTGACAGCTTTGATGGACCTTGGGTACCAAAATTATATTGAGGAAAAAGAAACATGTCAAAAGATTTTAAGATTACATTTGAGTTTCATATAGATGAAGATAAAGCAAAAGAATGGTTTGAAGATGAGCTTAAAATTATGTCAAAATATTATGAAAACTACCTGGACAGTGGATTCTTACCTGAATATATTAATGACTATATTTCCCGAACAGTTAGAAAACAAAACATTGATGTAGATATTTACAGTGGGGCTTTTGATAAACTATACCAGGAAATGTATGGGTACATTGAACCTGTATTTACATCTGTTCTTATCAAAAACAGAGAAGTTGATTATGACCAACTTCAAAAAGTAACTAATACCTGGAATAATCTTGCAGCAAAACATCGTAGAGGTGAACATCTTACAGATACGGAAGTTGATGAAATGCTTGCTGCTTGGGATTGTAAAGTGGAATTGGAGAAGAAGGGAGGCTTATACCATGCTAATAGATGAAATAAGGAGTAAATTTAACCAAGCAAGAAAAGAACAAGACCATATAGCTAAGAATGCCTATGAGTCGGTGCTTGCTAAGATTACAAATGCGGAGAAGTCAGGTAAATATATTAATTTGCCTTTGGAGGATAATGTAGCTATTGGACTTATTCAAAAAGAAATTAAAGAGTTAGAAGAGACCAAGAGTTTCTATAAAGAGAGTGATGCTGCATATACAGAACTTACGACTAAGATTGAACTTCTCAGTAAGTACCTTCCACCTGCATTGACTGATGATGAGATTACAGTTACTATTCAACGCCTTATTGAAACTGTAGGGACAAATAAGGGTAAATTGATTGGAACTACTATTAAGGAACTTGAAAAGACAGGCAAGTCTTTTGATAAATCCAAGATTGGTTATTTTGTGGATATTTGTTTACAAAGACAGGAGGCGAACGAATAATAATGTTATGTACTGGAGATTTTTGCGATAAAAAAGATACATGCGCTAACTATTTTAGAAATGCTGACATGAGTGAGCCTTGTGAAGTAGAATCATTTGCTACTTTTGGGTCTGCTCATACATATACAGATGCTAATGGTAGTCATGTTGTAGAGGATGAAATTTGGTGTGGTCCGAATGGGCATTACAAAAGGTACAAGGAGAATTTAATACCTATGAAATCTTGTAAAATTAAATTAAAAAATTTTAAAGCGATGGTGGATGCTGTAAAAGATATCACAGCCTCCGAAGGAGAGAAGTACGGAAGAGAAGTACTTAAATTTATCCAACTTACAGTTACTAAAGAAAATATTGTTGCTGTATCTTGTAACGGTTACCAACTTTCTAAATATACTTTATCGCAATCAAATGAAGAAGAATTTACTTGTTATTTCAAACCTTTTTATTTTAGAGTTTTTCAATGGATGGAAGACACTGATATAGTCGTAAATTTTGATGAGGAAAAGAGACTAGTCTCTATTAAAATGCCTGCAAATTTTGGTTCTATCAACTACGAATTTACTCAGCCATCAGAAAAATATCCTGTACTTCCTGTAGAAACACTAGAAAAAGCAAAAGAAAACGCTAATAGAATATTTGCTGTTGATCCTGTAAGGCTTAAACTCTCTTCCAAAGGCTTTATTAAAGGTAAGCGCAATTACATGGAAGTATTTGCACCTAAGGATGAATTATCCCCAATTTTTTGCAAAACAAAATTTAGTGAAATAGAGAGCCTCGAGCATATTATTCTCCCTGTAAGGATATAACATATGGCATTTATGAGTAAATCAGAGCAACTTTTTTGTAGTCATGATTATCAGTTATTTGCAAATGTATATGGGGATTTAGTACATGATTTAAATGCAAGAACTGTACTTATTTGTAAAAAGTGCGGTAAAAGAAAGTATATTAAAAACTATATAGAAGCACCTATTAATTATAATAACTTTTTAAGGGATTGTGCCAGATATAAAAAAACTGGCGTATTAATGATATTTCCAGAAACAGTAAAGAATCAAAAGCAATATGATGAAATATTTGGCATTAGAAAGGACTGTTAGCTTAGGGATGTAAAAATTAGTTGATTTCTTTTCTACCCTATCATATAATGAAAATATGAAAAAAAACGATTTTATAATTAAAATTAACAGAACTGCTTCGGATATGTTGAAAGAGAACAACCAACAAAGAAAAGAAAGGCTTGCTGGGCGTAGACTTACTACACAAATAGTCCCTAATAAAAAGAAAAAATCCAGGGCTCAGATGAAGCAGCAATTCCACAGGGGTGAATACTAATGGATAAGGGAAAAGAAATCGAGGAAATTTACGACATTATAGCTTCCAATATTGATATTGAAATTTTGGAGAGCAGCGTTGACGCTGTTGACTATGAGTTGTTAGGAATAAATAGTGCAGCGAAGGAAATTATAGATGTTTGTTATCGCAAAGCCGATGAAATAAAAAAGGAAATAGCAAATTCAATGTATAGATATTTCAAAGAATTGCGTTGGCATTTTGATGATTGGCAATGGGCCGCTATATATACTGCTTGCAAGGTACATGGAGCAGAGGTGGACGAATGACAGAACTTGAAAAATACAAAAAGGCACTTGATTTTGCTGTGGAATTTGCATACAGCATTGACTGTGTTTGCCATTTGGGCTGTCAATCAGACGAATGCTTTTCCATTAAAACGGAACAAGAAAGGATTGCTTGTTTTCGTGATTATTTTTTAAGAAAGGCAGAGGTGGATGAATGACAAGTTTGAAAAAGCCTAGAATCATACAAATTGCTGAAGAATCAGATAAAATTGCAGGTAGATTATATGAGAAACAACATTATGATGAGGTAAAAATTAGATGAGAAAGAGCACATTTGCAAAACTTGCATATGAGATGAGTTGGCTAGAAAAGTTTAAGAATGAAAGTATGCCTTCTTCTCTTACTTTATATATTAGAGAAATAGAAGACACTCTTAAAATGATAAAGCAAGCTGTAGAAGAAGATACGCAATGCGTTTGGGAACCAGAAATGCATTGGAAATTTTTACACTGCTATTCAATTGAGGATGGAGAGAAACTGTATGATGAAGTGATGAAACATTCCTACGATCACTCTGCATCTAAGGGAATTACTCTACAGCAGATGCTGACGGAGGGTGTGATTGATCATAATGCAATTGTCACTCTTTGGGAGAGAGATCAAAACCCTCACTACTCTAACCTGGTGTGGAAGGGAGAGTTTTGGAAAGTTCCTGAGGAATATAAGAGCAGAGTAGGCCAGGTCCACGGTGTGATGCCAGATCCTAAGGATATGTGGGGTGATGATGTACATATCGAATTAGTACCTGTGTGCCATTGAAATTAACTAAAAGAAGAATATTTAAAATGACTGTAGAGGCAGTAGTAGAAAATATTCAAAAAGAGTTAGAAGAAGCAAAAAGATATAAGTATCCTGAATTTATTGTAAAACAAGATCTTATTCGTATTATTGAGGAATTTGAAAATCAGATTATAGAATATATTTATGATAGTGCCAGAGAAGATATCAAAGCAGAGTGGGAAAGATCCCACGAGGACTTAGAAGATGAAGAATGCTAAGCCCGTTAGATATATTAAGAATATAATTTGTTCTAGTTGCTGTATAGAGATGAAATTACAGAGAGGTGCAAATTCAGATCAGCTTTATTATATTTGCCCTAAATGTGGATATATTGCAACTTCAACTTACAAATATCCTCAAATAATTTATAAATAATTAAAAAGGAAGTGATATAATTTATGAAGATTAAAGGAATTAATCTTGACGCAGTAAGCAAACAAGCATCCATTTATGCATCCTATACTTTGGGAGATACAGAAACTCTCGAAGATGTAAATGTTGATGAGGATTACATGCTCATGCCTACTAAGGAAGTGCAAGCTCTTGTAGATGCAGTTGAAGATAATATTTATGGTAATGTGAATTGTAATTGTGATGAATGCGAATATCTTGAAGATTGCGATGGTTGCGACGGATGTGTAGAGGAATATCCTGAACCTTTATTTGGAGGTGCTTATTACGATACTGAAGGTAATTTCACTTATATTGAAAAGGTAATATATGATGCACCAAGAACAATTGTTTTCTGGAATGATGGTACTAAAACATCTTCTATGTGTGGTGAACATGATAGCTACAATCCTGAAATGGGCCTTGCACTTGCAGTACTTAAGAAAATTACATCAAGTGAATTTACAGTAAGAACGCTTCATGATTGGGTACCTACAGATACCAGTGTAGGCGGATTGCCCATAAAGACAACAAGAACATTGAAGGAAGTTCGTAAAGAACACAGATAATAAATAAATGAAATTGATAAAAGAAAATTTAGAGCTACATCGAGACACGCCCTACATGCTGCGTAATGATGGAGAAATTTTTCAAGTAAAGTATGAGCTCCCTAAATTTCCTATAGACCATCCTTATATTATTTATTATAAAGATCACCCTATTGATGAATGCATTGTAAGTGCAGTAGAGGAAAGACTACCCGATCTATACTGGTTTTATCAAAATACAGCTAAGGAGATGACTAGGGTAGGTATTAGTAGATTTATAAAATTATTTTTAGATAATAAAGAATATTTCCTTAAGGGTAGAAAATTAAGTAGATACATTCTAGATAGGGTCAATTTATTCATACCCTATGATACCCCTTATGTAATTTCCACAGGGGGACCTAGAGAGACATATGAGGCTTTGCTTCATATAGATGATGCAGCTAATCAAGAATTTTTAAGGTTTAGAACTGGCGGCAGTCCCTATAATAAAAATAAATTAGGTGTTTATTTTAGGGTTAGTTCAAAAGGTTTTGATTGGTCCGATTTAATTGCAAAGGTAATAAGAGACCACTATTACAAGCTTGACAATATTTCCATCTCTAAGGATCAGATTGCTTTGGGTATTTATGATAATTACAGAATAAATGGAGAAACTATTAGTTGTATGCGTCTTGAAGACATTGATTTGAAAAATCTTCCTTTTATTGAATCTCTGTTTTGTTTGAGAGATGGTTTACCGCTAGGTAATTATCTAAAACAGGGTAAAACATTGCTGGAGTGCCTTTGGAGTTCAAGCCCTTGGAAACTAACTGAGAGGATTATTAAAAAAGATAAATTTTAATTTAGGTAGTTGATCTTTTCTGCAAATTATTGTATACTATATAAGGGCGTTGGGTACCCTTATTTTCGTTTTAGAAGAGGTGATGAAGAATGACCATTGAAGAGATCAAAGAAAATCTTAAAACACCTGCATATGATTTTTTAAGAACTGAACCCCACCTGGGTAGCAGGATTTGTCTTCTTACCTTAGGCGGAAGTCATGCATATGGTCTTTCTACCCCTACGTCCGATGTTGATGTAAGGGGTATTGCTACACACAGTTTTGATGAGATTTTTGGGCTTCACAGATTTGAACAAATAGTGGAAAAAGAAACAGATACTACTATTTATTCAATTTCTAAGATGTTTGACCTCCTTACTGAGAACAACCCTAACACCCTTGAAATTCTTGGATGTAAACCTGAACATTACATCTATCTTAACGATATTGGAAGGGAAATTCTAAATAATAAGCATTTGTTTTTGTCTAAGAGAGCAGTAGGCAAATTCTTTGGGTTTGCTTCAGCTCAACTTGCACGTCTTGAAAATTACGTATGCAGAGAGAAGTTGCCTCAGCCTAAGCAAGAGGGACATATTCTCAACTCCATCAATAGTGCTATGAGAACTTTCCATGAAAAGTATCATCCTTTTGGAGAGAATGATATTGTTCTTTATGCCGACACTGCAGTAAATGAAGATATGGAAACTGAAATCTTCATGGATTGTAATTTCAAACATTATCCTCTTCGTGATTACAAGATGATGTGGGATGAGATGAATAACATCATCAAGACCTATAAGCATGTTGGTCACAGAAACAATAAAGAAGAGATGAAGCTCAACAAGCACATCATGCACCTAGTTCGCCTTCTTTTAATGTGCTATGATCTTCTTAAAGATGGAGAAGTGGTCACCTACAGAGAAAAGGATAGAGAGTTTTTGATGTCTATTCGTAATGGTATGTTTATGAATGATGATGAGACCATCAAACCTGAATTATACAATCTTATTGATGAACTCAAGACCAAGGTAAGAGAGGCAGAAGCCACAACCAAACTCCCTGAAAAACCCTATTTTAAAGATATTGAGAAATTACTAATTAGATGTAATAAGATGAGTCTGGAGATGGAAAATGGGTAATAAAGATATAGTTACAGTTAAGTTACCAACAGCTAATTCCCACATAGTTGGCGCGGGTTGTTTGTTATGTGGTGGCCCAATTCCCGTCCTCCCTAATTTATATAAGGATATAGTTAGAGTTTGTGATAAATGCAAACAAAAGTGAGCTGAATTAGATAATTTAATTATTATTTTCAATAGTAAAATAGGTATTGAATAAAGAACTTTTTAAGTCAACTATCAAAAATAGTTGACTTTTTCTTTATCTTGTGTTATGCTGGTATAGTAATTGAGAGTGGGGTAAATGAATATGATGATGAAGAAAATTGCAAATAAGGTAGCAATTCAAACCCTTGGTTATTGTATTCCTGGAAACCAGAAAGTTAAAATTGTCGCATATCCCAGCCATGATACTTGTTGGAGAAAGATTAATCAGCAAGTTCTTTTCAATGATGTCTATTCCAACTTTAGTGATATGGATGATGGGAACTTGTTTGTAGCTAATCATACAGATATAGCTCGTGTAGAAGTTGAAATTGATTCTTATGGAATCCCTGTACTTGTAATTAGCATTATTTGTGATTAGTTTTATTTAATTTTTTTTTCTTATATTTTATATTTTGTTTAGGGATCAGCTATGGAAATAGTTGATCCTTTTTTACTTTTATTATATAATGAATGTAGAAAATGAAGAATAGGAAGGGGTAAAGAAATTGAAACTTACTTATGATCTTATTAAAGAAAAAATTGATAAGGCGGTAGATATTATCAAAGATATTTACCCCTCGTTCCAATATAAGGGCTTTACAAAAGTAAGAATCAGTAAAGCCAGATCAAAATGGGGAAGTGTAAAATATAATCGCATTACGGGCGATTTTGCTCTTACAATTAGCAATGTATTTGAAGATATTCAAAATGATGATAAAGCAAATGAAAAACTTTTAAATACGGTTGTGCATGAATTAATTCATACCATTCCCGGATGTATGAATCATGGGCCCAACTTCAAATACTATGCAGCACTTGTAAATAATAAATATCCCAAACTTAATATCCAAAGATGTACATCCATGGGTCAATTTGGGATCCAGAAAACCAAAAAAGAGCCCTTATATATAGCCACTTGTAGTAAGTGTAGACGAAATTGGAAATACTATCGAAAGCCCAAACTGTTTGATTATATATCCAAATGTAAGTGTCCTTACTGCACCACATATACATTATTTTTCTCCACAATTAAAGGTATAGCCATTTAAGAGGTGTTTATATGCCAGATATAAAATATATTAGTATTGACAAAATAGAAACAGTAACAGTTATGAGAGAAGAGGCTGAAACAACAATCACTACAAATAGGGTAGATGATTACATTACAATATATAGTTCTGATAATGTAATGATTACAAAGATAGCCAAGGCAGCTCTTAATAACCCAGAGGGATGGCTGTGTTGGGAAGCGGGGAGAGATAGTAATAATAAGGTAAAGGGTTATTTTTTCAAAGCCCCTAAAAAGGCACTTTGTCTTAGAAGTGGCTCAAGGAAAGAAAGAGTATTTACAGAGGAACAAAAAGAAGCAGCTAAATTAAGGTTAGTTGGTGCTCAAAGAGGTAGAAGAAGAAAGTTAGGGTAATAAAATGGGAAGAAAAAAGTCTACTAAAAATAGTAAAAAATTCATTTCCACCTTTAATGATATTGAATTTGAAGTGTTTTCCGATTCTCCCAGTGAAGAAGAAACAGTCCCAGATATTGTCCCTTATTATATTCTTCAAGCAGCATTAGGTTGGAATGAATCTAATCCCCCCAGATTTACCAAAAATGGTCTTAAATTGTATAGTTATAGAAATAGACTTACCCCCATCAAAGATGAAAGAATAGAGAGAAATTTACAATATTTGCAAAATAGAAATCTTATAGAACCTATAGAAAGGGGGTACAAAGTTACCCCTCTTGGGGTTTCCACACTAGAGAAGAAATTTGGTGTAATTATTGTAAATGATGAAGTTAACTTTAGAAAGAGACAAGAATATAATTTAAAACTACTTAGGCAGTTGGAATCAAAAGGAAAGCAATCAAATCAAACCACAGTAACTAAAAACAAAAAAGGACGCCCAAGAAAAACAAAATAAGAGAGGTAAATTCCATGCCACAAAATGTACAAATGAGCAATATTATTGAGGATTGTATAGATTTTAAGGATGCGCATACTTATGTGAAGTGTATGTGTGGAGAAGAAATATTAGAGTTTAATTGCTTCCATGATAATGATGAAACTGGAAAAGATTTATTTAAATATTCTTTGGTTTATCATGGCCAATTGGATAAGAAAATCTTGAATACAGGGTATAATGATTTTGTGTTTAATGGCAAGAAAAACGTTGAGGTTTTCCTTACAATACTTAAAAACATCATAGATAAAAATGATACTGATTGTTACTCCATTTGTGATGCCCAGCTTCCCTCCAATTGTGTTAAGAAATACGGGCTTGGGGTGTTGGAGATCTATTGTGATGGTTGTACAATAGATTTTAGAAAATGGGTTGGTGAGAAATTTTATAATAAAGCAAAGAAAAAAACAAAAAATAAATATTCCAAATGTGCTTGGGAAATATGTTTAACAAAAGATATGGTATCAAAGTTTGCAGAAAACATTATTAATATCCTTAAAGATAAAGAGGAATAAAAATGAAAGCAAAATGCCATAAATGCAAATATTGTATTCGCTTAAACAATGACAGTTGGAATAATAATTGGGTGCTTTGCAATAGATATGATGAGGCCAGAGCACCCATTCGACAACCAACCTATTGTGCTTTATATAAGAAAAAGGAGAAAGCCAAATGCCAGACATAACAACAAATCCTGAAAATTCAACTTCATATAATACAAATACTACAAATAATACGGGGATTAGAGGTTGGGTTTGTCCCAGATGCGGAAGAGTAAATTCTCCCTATATAAAACATTGCGATTGTAGTCCGCCCGAAAAATCAAATTACGATAGTGTAGATTACAGATATGATATCGATTGGGTTAAATCACCTACAGTTACAGTACCAGATAAGATGGTATATACAGGTAATGCGTGCAAAAATTGCCCAACAAATCCAGCAAATGGTGGTGATGGAAACTGCAATTGTATTTTGGGAGATTATAATAAAGTTACATGTTAAGAAGGTGAAGTCAACTATAAAAATTAGTTGACTTTTCTTTTACTTTGTTATATAATAATGCAAGAGTGAGGTTAGTAATATGGAATATCCAATTTGTGAGAAAACTGAAATTTTTAACCCAACAGCAAATCTTAAAATGTTTGTTAGTTATTATGCAAGCGCATTTAAAAATAAACAGGACAGATTAAATGCCCTTTTACATGATAACTATTGTAAGAAAATACTTGGAAATTTATATCAAGGAATGTATGAATATTTCGAAGAGGTAGAATAATGCTTGAAACAATCAAATTAATGGTGAATAATCCAGATAATTGGAGGGATATTCTTACTGGCGCTCCTTACCACCTTAGTTTGGATGAAGATGAGGACTATGTTCTTCTTAAATATAATCAAATTGGTAGCGATTTCAATCAAGAAATTTGCAAGGAATGTAGAGGTTTAATTATTAATACGCATACATTCACTCCAGTTGCTTTATCTTTTAAGAAGTTTTTCAACATTGAAGAGCAGTACGCAGATAATATTGATTGGGATTCTGTTAGTGTGCAAGAAAAAGTTGATGGTTCTAAAATCCTTGTTTGGTATGATAATATTTATAATAAATGGAGGATTAGTACTTCGGGTAAACTTAATGCAAGCGAAGCTGAAGTAAATTCCCCATTACTTTCAAAGCCTATTAGTTTTAAAGAACTATTTGAAATGGCCGTTTGGACTAATGGCTATACATTAGTGGAATTTTTTGGCTGTCTTAATTCCAACAAATGTTACACCTTTGAATTGGTTTCTCCTTATAATAAAGTAGTTGTGCCTTATGATACCACTAGAATTTACCTTATTGGTATGAGGGATGTAAATACATTTGAAGAGGAAGAACCTAATATTCCTGGATCTAATATTTGGAAACCAGTTCATTACAATCTTTCCAACCTTGACGAGTGCAGAGCAGTATTGGAAAATATGGATTGGGATGAAGAAGGATTTGTTGCAGTAGATAAATATTGGCATAGGGTCAAGATTAAGAATAAGAAGTGGTTACAAGCACACTATCTTGCAAATAATGGAGTACAAAGTAAATCACGTATTCTTGAAATCATTGAAAATAATGAACAAAATGAATTTTTGGCTTATTTTCCTGAATACCAAAAAAGATTTGCTGAACTTACTTGTTTGCTTGATTACTTTATTCAGCAATGTGTTGATGCTATTGAAGATGTTAAAGTCAATGGGCCCTATGAAAATAGAAAAGAACTTGCCTTATATGTAATGAAAAATCATAAAAGTGTTAGTTCTTTAATTTTTAATTATTATGATGAAAATACAGAAGAAAACCTTGATGTGTTTGTCCGTAATTGGTTTAGAAACTGTAGCTCAAGATTCAAAATGAAAATCTTAGGTTTAAGAGAGGATGAGTAATAATGATGGTAGCATTGATTTGTATTATATGCTTAATAGAGTTATTTGGCTGTATTGGTGTATTTATCTACACATTTTCTGATGGTATTCCCTGTAATACCCCTCTAGAATATTTTTATTATCTTATTGTGGAACCAATTGAGGAGTGGTATACAAGTTTCAATGTCGTAGGTACTATTATTATTTCTATAGCAGTGGGCCTTTTGTGTTTCCTGGGAATAGTGATTACTTTGGTAATCAACTATTGCATACTGCTTCCAATTTGGGCATTCTGCAAGTTGTTTGGATTATTGTTTGGAAGAAAATATTGAGAGAGGTAATAGCTAATGAATAAGAAAAAAGAGATTGAGGAAGTATTTGATATTTTAGACAAGCACATTGCGTTAGAGCATAAGGCTTTTACTGACAATATTGTTGGTGAGTGGGACGCGGCGAAAGCGATTGTTGAAGCTGGTTACCGCAAAGCCGATGAAGTGCGAAAGGAAACGGCGAAAGAGATTTGGGAAGACCTGCTCGGAATAATAGTTGAAGGTTATCACAGACCGCAAGTCAATACGACAATAAGTTCGCCATTTATGAACGGCGAGAATTGTGCCTATAAGGTAGTCATAGTCCGCATGAAACAAGTATTGAAGGAAAAATACGGCGTAGAGGTGGACGAATGACAAAGCAAGAATACAAAATGATTTTGAAACTCATCGACAACCATACTGTAACAGAAGAAGAAGGTTACTACTGTACAGAGAGAAAGCGTATGTACGAAAAGGATATTGAACAGCTAAAACAAGATATAAAAGAGTTATTTGGGGAAGAAGAATGAACAATTTTGATAATCTTACAGCAATGCAAGCTATCCCAACGCTTTATCAGTATCTCTATTTGAAGCCAGGAATTAATGCAGTGGTCTTCAATCTTGGTGGTGGGGATACTGTGATGACCATGGATGAAAAGATGAACATTTGGTTTGAAGATCTTAACAAGGAGGGTATCCATGAAGGCTATCCCTATTGTAATAGAAACCTACAGGATATCCCTACAATTCTTCAAATTATTGATTTTTTAAAACACGACCAAAGATATGTTCAAAAACGTGATGGTAATGGGACTCCTGTATTTGGTTCCAGATGGGCTGAGATCCTTTACACCATGGGCCTGCAAGAAACTTGGCAAGAGGTAAGAGAAGAAAAATATAATAAATAAAAAGATGATGGTTTATATAAATGCGATTGCTGTAACAAATTTCCCCATGAATGTGGTAACAAAAGAAGTGCTACAGAGTATGATAAAATAAGACAAATAGTAGATAAGGAATATAGAGCATTTAATGTATCAAGTTATCTTGTACCAATTAGGGAAACAGGATATTTAAGGGCAGATTTACACCCGGCACAAATTATCTGGAAAATTCAAAGGGAATTGGCAAAAGCAGGTGGGTTTGAACTTATGAGGAGTAATTTCTGGTGATGCTTAGTTGATTTTTTCTCTGTTTTACATTATAATAGGGGAAAAGAGGTGATAAAATGGTTATCAGGGTTATGTCAAGAAAGGAAGCAAGCGATTTTAGTTTTACAAGATTTCAAGAAAGAACTATCATTATCTCAATTGCTTCTCTTAATGAATCTGATAACCTATTTGATAGAAACAACTCTAATCTTATTGATATTCTTTTTCTCAGATTTGATGGTGTAGAGTCTGATGAACCTAATCATATGATAAGAAGGGATGCTGAGAAAATTATCCAATTTATTGATAAACATATTGACCATATAGATCAAATCATTGTTCATTGTGGTGCCGGAGTTAGTAGAAGTGCTGGAGTAGCAGCGGCGTTGATGTTAATTATCAATGGTGACGATAGCCCCATTTTTGACAACCCCAAATTCTGCCCTAATAGATGTTGTTACAGAGCAATGCTTAATACTTTCTTTGGCTCCTTTAATGAGGAAGAGATTGAAGAAAAATTTAAACACAATATTGAAATTTGGTGCAAAGAAAATTTAAATTGAAAAGAGAAATAGATAATGAGAATGAGAGAAGATGAACTACATGAACCTAAAAAGACCTGGGTAACAGAAGCAAATGGCTGGTATAGGTGTTACAAAACATGCGTTATATGCAGTTTAAAAATGTTAGGTGAAATGGATTACAATTATTGCCCGAACTGTGGTGCAAGATTCAAAGAGGTTGGAAATGGTACTGATTGATGGGAAAGCAGTTGCTCAAAAAGTAAGAAATGAAGTAAAAGAAAACGTTCAAAAAGATAATTTTATTTATCCTCCTCACCTTGCTATTATTAGAGTAGGTGATGATCCAGCATCTGCTACATACGTGAAAAATAAAACAAAAGCAAGCCAAGAGGTGGGTATTGAAGTAGAAGATATCCACCTTACAGAATGCACCCAGGAAAGTCTTGAAAACCTCATTGAAAATCTCAATTATGAGGAAATAGTTGATGGTATTTTAGTGCAACTTCCTCTTCCTTCCTATTTTGATAGTGATAAAATTCTCAACTTAATTAATCCAAAAAAGGATGTTGATGGATTCACAGATATCAACATGGGCAAACTCTTTGCAAATAAGGAATGTACTGTAGCCTGTACACCTGCAGGTATTATGAGATTACTTGATGAATATAATATTGAGATTGAAGGTAAAAAGGTAGTTATTGTAGGTCGTTCCAACATTGTAGGGAAGCCCATGGCTGCTCTTATGCTTAATAGAAATGCCACCGTAACTATATGTCATTCTAAGACTAAAAACTTAAAAAAGGAATGTTTACAAGCGGATATTCTTATTGTTGCAATTGGTAGGCCCAAATTTATTACTGCTGATATGGTAAAAGAAGGTGCAGTAGTTATTGATGTTGGTATCAATAGAGATGAGAATAATAGACTTTGCGGCGATGTTGATTTTGAAAATGTTGCGCCTAAATGCTCCTTTATTACTCCTGTACCTGGAGGAGTAGGACCAATGACAGTTGCAATGCTTATGAAAAATACATATGAGGCAATGAAGAAGAGGTATGAATAATTTGAAAGAAGGGACACCTTACATGCTTAGAAGAGATGGTAAGCTCTTCGAATGTAATATTAGGCATCCCTATATTAGACAGATAGAGCGAGGCTATACACCTCCAGAAGATTTATCCGATGAGCTTTGTAAATTGACTATAGATAGTGTACTTAAAAGGGGCTTTAATAGTATTCTATGGCTTTACCAACATACTACAGATAAGGATATTAAACAGGATGTTAAAAATTTATTTGAAGTTTTAGAAGCCGCTGTAGGATTAGATAATAATTTAAAAAATAAGATTCAAGCTATAATTAGTACAAGTAATAAAACCTATAAAACATATGACCATGTATTACAAGAAATTGTAGCCATGATTTTTAAACTCAACGATGCTCTAAATGATGAGTTCCTTCGTATTAGAATATCTTCTCCATACTGGAAAGGAGAAGGAAATTCGATTTATTTTAGAGTTAGTTCTACAGGTTTCAATTGGTTTCCTGTTATTTGGAAATTAATTTACAATAATAGGCAGTTTATAGATAATGTCAATATTGTAACAGATATTGTAGCTTTAGGCCAAGAAAAATATTATAATCACAAAGGCAATATTATTAAGGATATGCCTGTTGATGAGTTTTTAGAATTGCCAGGAAACCCAATAGTTGAGGAATATCTTCCTGTTAAATTATTGGGTAGAAGTAATCCCATTATGTGGAAAAAAGCCTACCCAAGCACTGCACATGAATTGTTTTTAGATTTGAGGGAAGCTTTTATAGACCAATTTTTTGTTGAGGTTGAATAAAATGGAAGATTTAAAGATATTTACTGACAATGTAGATCCAGCTACTATGTCTCAACTACATGAAATGAGAAAATCTGGGCTATTTGAACATATAAGAATTATGCCTGATGTCCATGCAGGAAAGGACTCTGTAGTCGGGTTTACTACTAATTTTAAGGATAGAATTTCTCCCTTTACTATTGGTACAGACATTGGCTGCGGCATGTATGTTGTCTACCTTGGGAAAGTAGATATTGATCTTCCAAGGCTGGATGCTATTATTAGAAATTATATTCCCAGCGGTAAACATGTTGGGGACCGTAGTAAAGAACTTAACAAACTCCTAAAACAGCTTGACTGTTATAAAGAGTTAAAGCATATTGATGAGCTTCAATCCTCCCTTGGTACATTAGGAGGAGGTAACCATTTCATTGAAGTTGATCAAGACGAGAATGGTTATAAATATCTTGTTATTCATACAGGCAGTAGAAATCTTGGGAAACAGGTAGCTCAAGTTTACCAGTATATTGCACTTAGAAGGAAAAAATTAAAGGAGCTTGATCCTGGAACTCCTGACTACTTATGTTATCTTGAAAATACCCATATGTTCCATTATCTCTTTGATTGTCAACTTTGCAACCAATTTGCAAAAATGAATAGAGAAGCAATTGCAGAGACTATTATCAGGATGATGAAACTAAACCCAGAAGGTGCCTTTGATTGTCCCCATAATTATGTTGCAGATGGTATAATTAGAAAAGGTGCTGTAGCTGCAAATAAAGGGGAGGATGTGATCATTCCTCTTAATATGAGAGATGGTGCAATCATAGGTGCAGGGCTTGGTAATGAGAATTGGAATTACTCTGCACCTCATGGTGCAGGAAGAATCATGAGTAGAAGTGAAGCCAAGAAAAATATTTCCTTAGAAGATTATAAGAAATCCATGGAGGGTATTTATTCATCTTCTGTAAGCGTAAGTACAATTGATGAATCTCCATTTGCTTATAAACCACCTCAAGAAATTATAGACAGGATAGAGCCTACTATATCAGTGTGGAGAATTATCAAACCAATTTATAATTTCAAAAGTGGAAGAGATTAACGTTTTTAGTTGATCTCTTTCTTTTTTTATATTATAATAGATATGAAGAAAAGGTGAGGTAGTTAATTTATGTGGGAAATCTTTTATAATATCAGACAAGATAATGAAAATCTTGAAATATATGAAGATTTTATCTTACGTAGCGAAGCTCTTGAAAGGGCTCAAAAAATGTCTACTGCCCATAAATGTACAGTCAAAATGTATTATAATGGTGGACTTAAATATAAACTAAAAGATGGTGCACTTATCTATTAGTTTAAATTAAATGTGAGGTAAGTATATGAAAATTGTTCAACTTCAATTTGATGATGGTGGTCCTTACAGTCTTTGGGATAGTACAATTGCGTATGCAGGGCCTGTAAGTGTTTTTATTGATCTTCAAGACGAACAATATCTTATAGTATTAAAAAATGGGGATCTCAGATGGAAAGAAGAAGGCGTTCCTATAGAATATAAAAAATCCAATGGATATGAAGAAGCCTTTGAAAAAGCAAAAAAGAAAGCCCAAGAAATTTTTGAAGATTTTGTTAAAGAATATTTTGTAAAGGAATAAAATATGCCCGAATATAAATATTTGACTGAACAACTTGAACAGGAAGAATTAAATAAAGAATTACTTCTTGAAGTGTCAAGCATTGCATCTCGCAGAACTGGACTTACCAGTGTTGTGTGGTTGGATGATGCGGCTTCAGAAATAAGTATTCAATATTCAAAATATAGACTTAAATATGGAAACAATTTTCACTCTGCAGTATCCATAACTTTCTACAACAACCCAGTAACCATCAAAGATGTTGTAGGCAATGTAAAAGAAACAGGTATAAAAGATATTTCTAAAGTTATAAGGTGGGTAAATTTGAATAGAGATATCCTTATCAAATACTATGATACTGTAAATCATAATTATTATGATTTAAGCGATTTTCTTGAAGAGATGGTTTCTGTTTAACGCGAAGAATAGTTGATTTTCTTTATTATCTATTATATAATATAAAAGTAAAACACATGTGAGGTGAAATATATGGAAAAGTATAACAAGATCGAAACTGTTTACGTACGTGACGAAAAGACAAAGAAGGTTTACCCCCAGTACAGAAATCCTGATATTGCATTTTTAAAGGATTGTGTTTGGCAGTTTACTGAGAAGGTGGATGGTACAAATATTCGTATCCACTGGGATGGCCATAAAGTAGAATTTGGTGGTCGTACAGATAACGCTCAAATTCCTGCTCATCTTGTAAATCGTCTAAATCAATTGTTTGGCGGAAATGCAAATGAAGAGCTATTTGAGCAGAAGTTTGGAGAGACAGAAGTAATTTTGTTTGGCGAGGGTTATGGCCCCAAGATCCAAACAGGCGGTTCTTATCGTGATGATGTAGACTTTATTCTTTTTGATGTCCTCATTGCAGGTAATTACCAGCCCAGAGAAAGTGTAGAAGATATTGCTAATTACTTTGGTGTTGATGTTGTCCCTATCTTATTTGAAGGTCCTCTCCAAATGGGCATTGATTATGTTAAGACCAACCCCAAGAGTGTTATTGCAAAAAATGGAGCAATGATGGAAGGGCTTGTTGCAAGACCTAAGAGAGAGCTTCGTAATCGTAGCGGTGGTCGTATTATTGTTAAGATTAAGTGGGAAGATCTCAAGGATCTTGTAGAGGAAAATAAATAATGGGGGTAGGTTCAATAATAGCATTAATATGTTTTATTTTAGCCGCGGATACAGGTGTAGGGGCGTTAGTGCTAATAGTATTTAGTGATGATTATATAGATATTCCAGTACAGAACCCTGTTAAGCTTTATAAATCTACCAAAATGAATTGGTTTGGGTGTATTTTTATTTATATATTTATGCACCTATTATTCTTTCCACTTTATCTTATATTTGATTTAAATCTTTTGTTTCATATTGGGAGAAATTAGTTGATTTCTCCCTTTCTTTATATTATAATAAGATCAAGAAAAATGTGAGGTGAATACATGAACATTTATTGCAAACACACAAACTTTAGTGCAGGAAGTGAATACAACCAAGAGATGGCCAGAAAATACCTTGGTGATGGCAAGTGGCATAAGGTAGTTAAGATTAATAAGTATTCTTTCGGTACAGATGCTTACATTGAAAATCTTCCTGACGTTTATTTCAATGCAGCCACACTTTCTTTTGCGGTTGAGAGGGAAGATGGAAAGGCTTATATTTATGATCTTAAGCAAGATCCCAATAATTATTTGAAAGATGGAAAGTATGTAGCATAAAAAAAAAACAACTGTGGGGGTAGAGAAATGAAAAAAGAAATTGATAAACAAACATTACTTGAAAATGTTCAAGATAAGATTAACAATTCTAATTACTTCGCAGTTGAAGCGGAAATAGAAGAAAATGGCCATTTTTTCCAATGGCGTAAATATACCAATACCAAATTTATAAAGAATCTTGGTGGTATGTATGCTAACTGGTGCGATAACGGCAATATAAAATTTTATAAAAGTGCTTATATTAGAGATAGGGCATATTCCAAGTTTGTAAAAGAAAATAGTGAGGTGAAATAAAATGGGTATTGTAGAAAAATATAAGCTGCAGCTTAAACCTTGTCCTTTTTGCGGTGGTAAAGCAAGCATTGATGAAGTAAGTTACGGTAGTGGTAATTATGGTAGTGGTTATCAAGTAATTGCTTACTGTGCTAACTGCGATCTTAAAATGGAAGGAAAAGATACCAGTTGGGAGTCCCTTGAAAACTGTGAACCTCAACTTAAAGACATTGTGGCTAAATGGAATAGGAGAGTTTAATATGGAAAATTGGAACCCTAATTATAATTGGACATATGAAGAGTTTGTAAATGTAGTTAAAAGAAATCTTGAAGAACGAGGTAAGGATGTTGTGAGTTTAGATGCAGAACATTCAGATATAGGAAATATGAATGCTATGGTCATGTGGGCAAAACAGCTTGGATACCATGCAGAAATGACTCCAAATAGAGAGACTGTCAAGGTTTTTAAGAATTAACTATATCCATAAGGAATAAATATATGACAACAAAGAAGTTAAAAAATATCACATTTGGTGAGTTCTGCAACTACTGCGGGCATGCAGGTATTTATATGGAGTCAGAAAAGAAGTGTTTGAGAAAATGTCCGTTTGCAGAACTATGTAAAAATGAATTAAATAAGAGTGGATTGCCATGCGCACGTTGGAGAAAATATCTTGATGAAGATATAACCCTAAATATTGGCTAAATTTATAGGTGAATATATGTTAGATTGTGAGGAAAAAGAAGAGAAAAAGTGCTATGGGCTAGATATTCCCGTAAAAGGCAAGCCCAGGTGGGTTTATGAAAATCCTTACAGGTATATTGAAAAACAGGGATGTAAGCCTGTTAATGATTATTTTGGTTATAATAGTTTTAGTGAAGATGAGGATATTGCAATAGAAGACCCGTTGTTCATTAATAAAATGCAGGCATTGGATTATAATCTAATGTTTTATAACCCTACAGGATTCAACTTTGGAAATCCTAAAAATAGACTTGCAAGTGCCTTTTGTCATGCATATGAATTTAAAACTCCCCAATATTCTGAGAAAATCAAACAGAGATATATAAAAGGGAGCATGATAATACTATTAAAACATAAAAGGTTTTTTAACCAGTCAGATAAAAAGCAATTAGTAAAATATTTAAAAGATTTGGACTGGTTTGGTGGTTTCGAAGGGCTCAAGTTTTTTGATAATCACCCTGAATATCATCAAGATACTTCAGAAGAAGTTATAAATGAGATTAGAAAAAGATTACTTAATGGAGAAGAGTTAGGAACTTTCAATACTGACATTGAATAACTTGGCGCCATGGTGTAATTGGCAACACAGAAGATTGCTAATCTTTCCAGCGGATTAAACTGCTGTGCAGGTTCGAGCCCTGCTGGCGCCGCCAATAATACTCAAATACCTCACTTAAATACTAGAAAGAAAGGGATCGACTATGAAAATAGTTGATTCCTTTCTTTATCTGCTATATAATATTTGCAGAGAAATAAGTGAGGTGAATGATATGGAATTAAATGTATTTTATGCAAGTGAAGACATAAATGAACGTGTATACCTTTTGGAATGCATGAACAATGTGGTTATCAACCTTGTTGATGAATCTTTTTACTACGACTCCTGGGTACTTGTTGTTCCTGATGGCGCGGATAAAGATGATTTCATTACCATAGCAGAAGATGATACCCTGTTTGACCTTGCATGTAAGACGTTTATGAAAATTATGAAAAAGGCATGCTAATTCAGCACTTTTTAGTTGATTTTTCTTTTAAGGTCTATTACAATATCTGTAGAAATTAAGAGTGAGGTAGAAACCATATGTATTGCAGAACTTACAATGTGAAACAAGAGAACCAGCAAGGGCAGCTTGACTATGCCATTATTCCTGAGAGTGAAGTACATCGCTTCTTTCAATATCATGATGAGTGCGATTATAGGTGCCTCTCCTTTGGAAGTTTTGATAGAAAGTATAACTTAAGTTGTGTTCCTGAAGCCATGCGTTATTATATTGAAACCAAGAAGGGTATCTTGTTGTTCTTCCGCCAAGAAAAGAATATGTGGAAGTGGCTATATGAACACCATGATGATTTTCAAATTGAGGCTTATGGCAAATACAATATTTAAAATTAAGAGTAAGGTAAAATGTATGATAAAACTTGATAGAGGGTTTATTGCAGATCTGGGTAAGATTTTTACAGTGCTTAATAAATACTTTTTCCTTGAAGAGCTTCAAGTAACTATGGAAGAAAAGATGGATACCTATGGTGGTGATAAAGAGTATGTAGACGCATATATTCTTAAATTCAACTACAGAGATAGAAATATTCGTCTTGCAACTAGAGGTGATGGTTTTGTTCATACCCAGGTAGAAGGAAAGCCTGAAAGAGCGTTTGATTTTGATACAGGTACTGAAGAAAAGAATGAAGAAAATATCAGGGCTTTCACAAATTGGGCCCAGACAAATCAAATGTGGTGAGGTAAACTATATGATTAAGATTCAAGAATGTTATGAAATTGAAGATGGTGAAGAGTATGAAATTCTTCATAGATACCTTCCCCATGAAGATATTCTAAAATTTGCTGATTGGTGCAAATTTTATAAAGATAGAGGACAAAAAATTACAGAAATCAAAAGAGAGAATAATGAGCTTACGATTTCTTTTGGAAATGTGGGAGATGTTGCTTTTGATATTCTTGCATTTGACATTAAACCCAGAATTGTAAGGTGGTAAAATGAACAAAGTTATATATGATATTTTAAGAGAATGGTTAAATGAGGCCCTTCCTGAATGTGTTCACGGCAATATTTCATTTAGAAGAGTCAGAGACCCTGAAGATACTAGTAATCATATTTTTGAAATATATACCAACGTACCTGGTTATCTAATTGGGAAGGCTGGGTGTATCTATGATAAATATAAAGCCAAACTGTTGGAAGAACTTAAACATTGGGGATATAATGAAATTAGTATTGTTGAAGTTGAAGGATTTGTAACTCATAGACCTAAGAAGAAAATTTAAAAATTAACATGTAAAAAATTGTATAACAATATATGATCCCCTAAAATAGGGGATTAAAAGGAGAATCACTTATGGAAGATCAAGTTATTATTTATATTTGGAATAAATTGAATAAGAAAAAGAAACTGGGCGTATTTGCGTATACAATTACATGGAGTAATAGCTCTAAGTCTTATAAAGCATTAAAACCTGTACGTACTAAATCTCTCCTTGATATTATGAGCCTCAATGAAGCCCTTAATACCTATTCCAAAACATCAATCGCTGAGATTAATAAGAAGCCCATTATTGTCTATACAAATGGAAAACTTGCAAGAAAAGTAAGAAGAGAAACTGTTAAGATTCCTGAACATATGGATAAGAATATCAGGCCAGCTCTTGAAAACTTTAATGTCCAGGTTTATACATTTACACCTGAAACAAGAAGTTATCAGAAGAAATTGCAGGCTATGTGTACAGAATTAGTACCAGATGGAGTAAATAAATAAAAGAGGTAAATAAATATGAAAAATATTCCCTTAACAAAAGACCAATTTATACATTATATTAATTTTATCAAGGAAAGAAAAGAAAAAGAAAACAAAATTAATGAGTTGTTTACGGAAGAATTTGAAGATTCTATTTTTTACCCCCACACAAGGTATGAAACAGAATTGATTAGTCTCCTTGAAACCATTTTTAATGATGAAGATGGTAATATTGGTTACTTTATCTATGAATTGGATTTTGGTGAATTGGATTTTGCTAATGAATGTATTACAGAAGAAGATGGTACTACAATATCTCTTACTACACCTGAAGAACTTTATGATTATTTAGTAAAGGAATATTTTTCTGAATAAAAATAGAATAGTTGACTCTTTTCCATGTTTCTATTATAATACTGGTAGAAATTAAGTGAGGTATAGAGAATGAAGGTAAGAAAGACATTTACTACTTATGAATTTGATGAAGCAAGTGGTAATATTGAGGAATACTACCATGATGAAATCAAAAAGGTAAAAGCAACATCAAAATATAAAGTATATACATCTTTGTTTTTATTGTCCATTCTTCTTTGCATTGCTTTTGCCGCATGTGGTATTGCGTTTGCAGTATGTATAGATGTTAATTTTCTACTGTTACTTTTTGGTGTGATTTTTTCGCTTATTCTCACAAATGGATTTGCAAGTCTTCGTGAGGATGAATATAACCATATTTGTCACTATTTAACAAATTGGAGTGAAGAAAAGGAAGTAGAAGATAAGTCCCGCAAAGAAGCATGTGAATTAAGCGTTGAGTGGGAAAAGAAATATCCCCTAGAAGCACTGATTAAAAAAGCACAACAAACTAAAAGTTGCTACGATATTGCAGAATTGGTGAGATTCCTATTGGAGTACAAAAGTGAAAGGGATTTGTGAGAAATGGTGGAAAAACCATACAAAAGTTTTCCAAATAACTAACTATAAAGAAGATTGGAAGAAAGTGGGTAATAAACCAAGGTTTTGCATTTTCACAAATGGTGGAAAAAGATCCAAAGGTGATAAGTGCTACGATTGGACAATGATTCTTGGATATACCATTTTTAATTACACAAATTTTGACCTGCAAAAAACAATACAGAAAAAACACAAAAATTAGTTGATCCTTCCTTTCATATATGATATAATGGATATAGAGAGTGAGGTGAAAAACATGTACACAATCTTATCCAAAAACGGAAGAATCCAAGAAGACGATTTGACAGTAGCCATTAACAAAGCAAAAGAATTGGCTAAACAAACCCAAGGATATGTTACCGTTTCTGAAGTCAGATATGGCAGCGAATGGATCATCGTAGCATTTGATGGCAAGTATGACCAAATATAAAAGAGAAAAAATACCATGATTATGAGCTTTGTAATTGTTGAATGTAATTCCAAGAACCATTTCATCTATAATGCAGAAGAAGAAGTCATTAAAATGTTCGAAATGATCAAGAGAGATAACCTTCCAGGCAATTGGCAATTACGAATCAATGGAAGAATAGCAGGCAGATTTGTAGGGAAATCGGAGGAAACCTATGGAAATTGAAGTCCATTTTAGTGATTTAAATCTTGATAAGCAAAGAGAGATCTATTCGATGCTTGGAAGTGATGGTGGCTATAACACCAAACCCATTGGAACCATTCATGTAGGTGATTACCAAATCATAGAATACAAGAGTGAAGATCGCTGGGTTTACGACACAGAAGAAGAGGCACGTACTGCATTTGCAAAAATAGAGGAACAAAATTTACCAGGTATTTGGCAACTTTTCGCCTTACCTCTTTGTAAGATGATTGATGAATTTATTGGTCATTCGGACTAAAATAAAGGCCAATGTAATAATAATAGGAAAAATATTGTATAACATTGGTGATACTACAAAATCCCTATCAAAGATATTGTAACAAATAATAAACAACTACGCTAAATTAATTAGAACAAAGTAATTATAAATGAGAACATGGTCCGAAATGGCTAGGCGGTAGGTTGCAACCCTACATATGCAGGTTCAAGTCCTGTTGTTCTCTCCATTATATATATATCCACACTTAGCATAGATGGCCAAATGCGCCTGCCTGTCACGCAGGAGATCAGGAGTTCGAATCTCCTAGTGTGGGCCATTTGTGGGATATTAAGTATCCTGGGATAGCAACCCTTAACAGCTAATCAATATAAATTATATATTGGGACTAATCTGCGGACGAAAGTCTTTGGATTAAACAACACAGAAACGAAAACTGTGGAGATTGGGGGTTGGCAGAATCGTAACAAGGCTGCCATATATGTAGGGAAATTAGTCGGGGAAACCGAATGATGCCCGCGAAATGCCATTGAAAAAAATGGTTCCGTAGTGTAGAAACATTACCGTTGGCGTTGAAGACCGAGTTAAACGGCGGGGCTAGAACGTGGTTAAAAAGGCGCTGAGAAGGGCGCGTACCCCAAATATATAATTTATATAACATTGAGGAGTAGTTCAGTTTGGTAGAACGCTTGGTTAGGGACCAAGAGGTCGCGTGTTCAAATCATGTTTCCTCAACCAAAATATAGGTGCACCATTTATTATTATTTCTTTTTTGCCTTAGTCAAGGGGTTATAAGCCCACAATTTATGCAAGCGTTTGTAAGGAGTTAGCTTTGAATTAACCTTTGAGGTGGCGACTTTATATAAGCCTATAGAGTATGTCCTAGAGATTGACATACCGTTCCACGTACGATAAGCGTGTAAACAGTATGGTAGTAGGAATATGGTACCCCACCTACCCGGCAGAACTGATTGCAACAGCATATGATATAGTCCGTTAACTATATTTTATTGGGGAATAGCTCAGTTGGTAGTAGCGGCGGTCTGTTAAACCGTAGGTCGTGAGTTCAAGTCTCACTTCCCCAGCCATCTTGTGTATATCAGTTGGTTAGATAGTCGCTCTGATAAGGCGAAAGTCGATAGTTCAAGTCTATCCACAAGAACCAGTTAGTACAAGTTAGTTTACTTCTCTTCTACTTGTATTATTTTAGAAAAGATCAGTAGGATTGGATCCTCTGAAATCATGATTAGGTGTATAATGTAGGTCTGTTAGGAACAGAATGCCATATTATACAAAATATAAAAAAGAGGAGTAATAGCAGTAAATGAGATCAGGCCTCGACTCCACTCCGTCTACCTGACTGCTAAAAAGAGAAAGAGTGGGCCTAGGTGTTTGCTGCAGCCTAGAGTGATACTTCTGTTTGAGTGCACCGAGCAGATAGTAAAGTGCAGCCTAAATGCTGTCTTAGTGGAACAGGCTAACACGCTGGCCCTTCAAGCCGGAGATTGCGGGTTCGAGCCCCGCAGGCAGTACCAATAAATGGCTCCGTAGCACAATTGGTGGTGCAAGCGCCTCATACGCGTTAGGTTACTAGTTCAAACCTAGTCGGAGCCACCAGTATTATATTTTTATATCCCAGGGTGGTAGCAGTGGTAGCTCGTGAGCCCCATAAGCTCGAGGTCGTTGGTTCGAACCCAACCCCTGGAACCATTTTTTGCCTAACTATCAAGGCATTGTATTGATAGTCCTGTAATAGATAAAGTTACCATTGGTAACTACTAGGTAAAGGTAGTACCCCTCACTTTTTTCTTTTCAATTTATTCTGGGAGGCAATATTTTGGAAGAATTGGATTTAACAAAAACTATTGAATTTGAAGTGCTTGGAGATATCAAGCCTACCATAGTTGAAATTCTTGGTAGTTATGAGACTTGGATGTCCAGTGATTGTGATCTGCACTTAAAAGGGACACTTATAAGCTTACCAGCATATTGCAAATGGTTAACTTATTATGGCAGTTTTCATGATATAAGAGATATGTCAACAGAACAAAGAATTATAAAGGCTCTGTATGAAAAAGGTCTTATTAAAGTTCATTATGTAAGACCTGAATAATTTTTATTTTTTAACAACAGCGTGACCAAGATCTGATTTGGCCGTAAAGATATTCATTTTGATTACCTGGGAAAAGGTTTTCAAAGTGGACGCCCTGAGAAATTGTTTTTCTCAGTTAAACTTGAAAAACCATCGAAAGATGATTGTATAAATAAGTGGGATGTCTTAGATTTGTGTCTAAGCGGCGAAAATATTGTTTACGATATTTTCATTTCCAGGTGACCCGTAATAACAAGGGGTTCAAATCCCCTGGCGTCCATCCGTGGGCGCGAGATCGGTCTGAGGGTACACCTTTATGCACGAGTGGTATATAGGCTTGTGCCTCGGCCCTCCAAGCCGATGAAGCCAGTTCGACTCTGGTCTCGTGCTCCAATGCTGGCGTAGCTCAATTGGCAGAGCAAGGGTTTTGTAAACCCTAGGTTGTCAGTTCAATTCTGACCGCCAGCTCCAAAATTATGGGGGAATAGCTCAGTTGGTAGAGCGCCTGCCCTGCAAGCAGGAGGTCGTGCGTTCGAATCGCATTTCTTCCACCAAAAATTACTTTCCCTTATAATTTGCGGGGTAGCTTAATCTTCATAGAGCGTCGTCATCCCGGTATGAAATCCGGGCCCCGCAAGGGAAAGTAATTATAATATGATCATATAGTTTACTGAGCTATTGGTACTTACTTCTTATTTAATTATCATGGAAAATTAGCATAGTACTAAAATATATTGTAAACTATTTGAATTTTTATTTACCTCACAGCTAGTAGTCCTTACTTCGCTTATAGCAACAATCTTTTAAATTGTAACTAGGACTACAATAAGAACATTTTTTATCTCAAAGCTATTGTGGCTTACTTCTAACATAATCGCATTTAAAATTATTATAGAGTCACAAAATATTCTTTGAGATTTTTTTTCTCATATCAAAATGGAGGCAGATATGGAAGATCTTTATAAAAATTACTTGTTCAGTAAGGGATTTCTAGTTAGTGATCCTAAGGGATCTCATGAACCCCAAGATGTTTTCAGTTCCCTAATTGGTCTTGGTAAACTATTTGGTATTGTAGTTACTAAACAGGCTAATCTTGCAGATGTAGCTATGATCCATACTGCAGAGGAATGTTTAGGAGGGATTCATATAGCTGAACCTTTCTATAGAGGCTTTCCAGGCAGTGTTCTTAAATTAACTAGAGATCAATTAATTATAGATCAACTTTATTCCTATTTTATTACTTATGGGATGGATGATTTTGAAGGTGAAGGGACAAGATCTATATTTGAGGACCAAATAAAGAGGGATGTACTTAATGAAAAGACAGACCCTAAATATTTTGAAATTTTAACGGAAGAACAGGCATTTGAAAAGCTTGATAGTTATGTTGATGATCTTTTACTATCTACAAGACCTCTTAATGCTACCCAGTACAATCTAGTGAAAACCGTGGTTAACAGAAATATGGACCTCAATATAAAGTCTTTTAAAATTGCCAGTAAGAATACTGCAATAAAATTGCTAGTTGATACTAGATTAGAGTTATTTGCTGAGAGATTTCTTACTCTTCCTGACACTATTAAAGTTGTTGAGGAACTACTTAATACCCGTTATCCTGATCAAAAAATTAATAAACTTAACCTTACAAATAAGGATAGAAAGTTTGTTGGATGCTTGATCTTTGTTCTTACTCGTAAGGCTACAGAAAACCAGATGAGGGAATGTCTTGAGAAGAGAAAGATATGGAAGGGACTTCTCCATCATATTCATCTTAATCCTAGAAATCCTCGTGCACCTAGAAATAAGAATGAGGAAACATTTATCAAGATGATTTTTGATGATAGCCAACGCTCATGTTTGTCTTCTGTAGAATATTATATTAGCACTGGAAAAATTCACCAAGCTTGTGATGTTTTAAAAACTACAAAAGGTGCTACTGCAGTTCTTAGAAATATGAATTATCTTCTTAGTAGATGTAAGACAGATGAAGATAAAGATTATGTAATAGAAAGTGCGTTTGAATCAAATTCCCCCATTGTTCTTATTCAGCAATTGTACAATTATTATAATTACGATACTGATAATAATGATTGCAGAACATTCAAATTTACTAAGAATAATCTCTTTGTAGTTCATAAAGAAACAGCAGAGGAAAATTCAAGAAGAAAGTCATATATTACAGCTAAAGATAAGGAAAAGATAGCTCTTAAACTTGAAAATAAACTCCAAGATGTTCTTAAGAACAGATTAGGTAAAGTTTATATAGATCCAGATATGGTCAATATTGCAGTTCCTATTCAAGAGACTACAGGCAATTCAGGTTATGGAGTACTTACTAGAGGAAGTAGAATTCCCCTTGATAGTAGAATAGTTAGATTGTTTACATATTGGGAAAAGGTAAACGATATTGACTTATCAGCTATTGCCATAATGAATGATGGGAAGGCAACAGAATTTTCTTGGAGAACATTTGCGTCTATTCAAAACAACATTATTTGTTTCTCTGGAGACCAAACAAGAGGCTATAATGGGGGTTCTGAATATATTGATGTAGATGTTGATAATTTCAAAGCCTACTATCCTGATGCTAAATATCTAATAGTTTGTGATAACGTATTCTCAGGTGTTCCATTTGATTCTTGTGAATGTGCAGCTGGGTATATGGTACGCCAAGAAGTAAATAGTGGAGAAGTATTTGAGCCTAAGACAGTTAAAACACTGTTTTCAGTTAAAGGTAATTCAACTTTCTCCTACTTATTTGCAATTGATTTAGATACCAAAGAAATGGTATGGCTAAATGTAATGAGGGATAGTAATGAAACTGTAGCTGGGACTACTGACCTTAAATTCCTTATTCCTTATATTGAATCTGTAAATGCTCTTAATTTGTATAAATTATTTACTTATTTAGCTACAGAAGTTGTAGATAATATGGGGGATGCAGATGTAATTGTGACAGACAAAGCACTAAAAGGTTTTGGGGATTGTCAAACACTTATTCATAGTAATGATATTGAAAAAATCATGAAGCTAATTAACTAACCAATTTTTGAGAAGTGATTGTTTACCACTAAGCAACACTCTTTTTAATAAAAGAAAGTGGTATAATATCCTGATGTGGCGAAATTGGCATACGCGCATGCCTTAGGAGCATGTGAGAGATCATGGAGGTTCGACCCCTCTCATCAGGACCATTAAATAAGTAAATTGGAGGCAACAATTCTTATGAATGAAGAGCTTACGGCTCAGCAAAAGCTGGATATTATTGTTAAATGCATTGATTATGGAGCACCTGCTCTTAAAGAAGACCTCATTAATTATCTTAACAATGTATTAAGCCTTGCTAATATATATCTCGCTAGCCAAGCAGTACCACCACAAACAGAAGAAACAGAAAATCAAATTAAGTGACAGGATGGCAGAGCTTGGCTGATTGCGCCAGTCTTGAAAACTGGATAGGGTAACACCTACGGGGGTTCAAATCCCTCTCCTGTCGCCAAAACATAAATAAAAATGGAGTATATAAATGAATAATTTAACCAAGATTAATACTCCTGACCTCTCATTCACTGGGGGGGGGGCTCAAACTTTCTAGAGTGGCTTACTGACAAGATCTTCCCAGTTGGTACATATTTTTCAACCGAAAGTACTTTTAACCCTAATAGTACCTTTGCTGGAGAATGGAGCGAGTTACCTCAAGGCACCTTCCTCATGGCGGTAGGAAGCGGCGGCACAGCAGGGCAGAAGGGCGGCAGCGCAGATGCGGTTGTGGTAAAACATAATCATACCATTGTTACGCTGTTGAACACTGGAAATGGTGTGCAGAGTGAAGATCTCACAATAATATATCCACAAGGATATAATAGTAGACAAATAAGCTACTATAATAAAAATCAGCCTGTTTATGCAGAAGATACAGGCGTTGACGGCACAGGCAAAAACCTTCCTCCTTATATTACAGCACACATTTGGAAAAGAACTAAATAAAAACAAACAAATAAAAAGGAGCTTTATCTCTCATGAAATGTAATATTTTTGTGGGGGGGGGGGCAAATAGACTAATTACCACCTCTCCTAAGAATAGAACCTCTCCAAAGGAGGTTTTATAATATGGCAAATAATAATGCAATTCGATTCTTAAGAGGGGATAGTTCAAAGAAGAGTGCAGATATTACCCTACTTGCTGGGCAACCCTTCTATGAAACCAACACTAATAAATTGTATGTTGGAGATGGTAAAACAGCGTTGAATAAATTATCATCAATAACTAGCAATGTGGAAAATAATATTAACACTTTAAATAATAGAGTTTCTAATCTAGATCCTTATAAATATTTTTGGCAAGGTTTGTTTTCTAAAAGACTAGCTGTAAGAGTAGGTGACAGATCATTTATTACAATAAACGAGTGTGCATTTCCGGCTTTATGCGTGGATACTTATGAGTCCTCCGGAAATATAAACAGCGTATGGCAAGTCAGTTACATCGTTGAAAAAAAAAGAGTTACTATTAATTTCTCACCCTACATGGGGACAAACTAATTCGAATAAATGGGGAACTACAGTTATATATAATTACTTAAATAATGATATTTATAGCCTTCTTCCTACATACCTTCAAAGTTGTATAGTCCCTGTAGATAAATCCATGGGAACTTACACTACAAGGCCGTCAGGTAGTACTTATTATGACATTGGTGCTTCATCTAGACTTTGGATTCCTTCAGCACAAGAGATTTGGGGGCCAAGTGTAAATTGGTTAAATGTTGATAGGAGAGGTATATCTGTAGATGGTGGTTCGACCCAGTTTGAGTATTATAAACAATTGTTAGGGGATAATGCAAACCCTCAAGATTCCAAGGTAGCAGCTATGCTAGCTCCTACTATAAAAATATGGTTGAGAAATTATTCTGGGCCATATAATGAGGGCTTTTATCCAAGGGGTTGCTTATTAGACACTTCTGGGTTTTTAGACAATGGTGTGGACTATAGTCAGAAAAATTCCTTAGTTTTTTGTTTTGTTTTGGGCCAATTAAGTAATTAACAAATTTGATTAAACATTTCTTCCTAAAGGAACCGACTAAAAATAGTTGATTCCTTTCTTGTTGTTTATTACAATAAAAGTAAGAAGGGGAAATATTTTATATGGGTAAGATAACCTTAACAAGCGATGAAATCAACCACCTGAAAGAAACTGCAAAGATTCTAATCAACATTTCTACAAATGATGAATCTTCTCTTGCCGATCTTCATTGCAATATGGATGAGCATATGGACTATTCCAACAGCATATTTAAGAAAATAGCTGATGATTATGACCATTACTCCGATGCATTTGCTGATATTGGGAAAATTATTCAGGTAATTGCTGAAGAAACATCAGATGAAGAGAAAGCACCTTCTACACCTCAAGCAAAAAGGAAAATTGGATTAAAAGAACTTGAAGGGGATCATATTTTATCAGGTGTTGAACTTGGCCAGGCAATGCATAAACGGGATGGTTGGCCTGAAAAAGATTATTGTAACTATGTCAAGTTCACAATTGATAATATCCATTATAGAGTATTTGAAGACCCTAGTGATGGTTATCGTAGTTATTGTGAAGATCTTGAGATTGTAGATGAACCCTGTAATACCAGACTTCCTGATATTGAAGTTGAAATAAAATATATTAGCGTTAAACATCTTGGCGACAGTGACTTTTGGGCTGAAGATTGCGATGTTATCCAATTTATTGATAAAGCCAATCATAAGTTGGTCCTTGAAGTGGGTACTGAAAATGTTGGTGACTGGTATCCCAGTTGCGTATTCCATTATTATCCCGAGAATATGTCTTGTAACGAAGGGCGCTAAATTAGTTGGAGAATTTTTTATGTTAATTGCAATTATATTATTAATCCCTATTGTTTTTATGGCAATTGGAATTTTTATATTTTTATTTCCAAAGAAAAAATCAGATAAAGGCCCTAAAATTACAGATTTGTTCTATGCTGAAACAAAGGATAGTTGTAGAACTGTCACTGAAATGTACACCATTATAGAAGATATCAAAAAGAATGGTGGTGAATATCTTAAAAATAAGAAAAAGGAAGAGAAATAAAATCCATATGCAAGCTTTTATTTTGGAAAGAATAACCAATGATTATAATCTAGAAACTAAACTAATTTCTAACCCTGCTATGGCTGCAATAGAATTTGCGAAATGGATAAAGCAAATGCCTAAAGAGCAAGACAGGCAAGTAGCTTTTAGAGATGCAAATATGACTGTTGCCTATGTAGTAACACCCCATATGCCTACACCTTTATGGGCACTAATAAAAATTCCATCAGGGAATACGCCAACAGTGGAGTTTTATGCAAGAGAAACAGAAAAATCATGGCGTAAGAAAATCTTAGAAGATTTAAAGTCAAGTACAGTTATGGGGGGTATAAAAGCGGCATGTTTCTTAAACATGCAAACCCTAGTGATTGCAGAAAATTTTAATAAAGAAGGGGTGTGAATTACCATGTACTGGCTGATATTTTTATTTTCAGGAATTGTTTTACTAATAGGTGCCATAGGAATTGCCTATTGTGAAGCGGCTGTTCATGACTCTGACAGCAAAAAATTTGTTCAATCTCTACGTAAAGAAAAAGTAGAAAAAGACGCTGAAGAGGTCATTAAGGAAGCCTTAAATAAACTTGAGGAAGAGGGATTTGAAAATTTTGATGTTTATAAGCACAAATTCAAATAATTTTTAGTTGATTCTTTTTCCATTTTCATTTATAATAACAGAGAAGAAAAAAGTGAGGTAGTTGAAAATGACCAAGAAGGAAATCTTTGAAAGTTGCGTGGCTAAGGAAGACAGAGAAGATCTAATCAATCTTTGCAAGATGTTTCTTAAGCATTACTATAAGGCAGAAAATAATAATTACCACATGCAGCTTAGAGATCTCCTTAAGCGTACAATTCAACAACTTGCTTGGAAAAATGGGTTGAACGTTACATTCAATAATAACTATCCTGACAAAGTTAGATTTTTTAATTACAGCGCTGAGTTTAGAGTAGACGCCCTTGTAGGGAATATTATTGAGGAATAAAAGTGGGGTGTAAAAATATGTTTACGAATAAAGAGTTTACATGGGCAGATTTAGCGTTCATTTATACTACTGACCTTTTTGAAACAATTTTTGTTTCACAATAAACTACATAGTGCGCTTTCTGGTAAGAAAAATTGAGCTAAATTCAGATGAGGTGGAATGTGAATAAAATCAAATTTGCAGTCCTTGATATTAAAGAGGGGCTTAAAGTAGTTGAGGTTGAAGATATAAAATATTCAACATTATGTTCTTACCTCCATGAAGATTATCTTGACCATGAGCATCCTACAAATATTAGGGGTGTATGGATGATTGAAGATGATGCTTTTGAATACGCTCAAAAGGATCAGAATATCAATCAAGATTATGTTAATAATTACAGTCTTCCATTTTTCAAAGATATGTCAGGTACTATGGGAACTTGTGTCTTATTTAGGCCTGGTAAAACATTTGGTAAAGAAGGCAATTTTGACGACATTATTTCCCTTACAGAGAAAGATATAAAAACTATTGAAGCAAAAGTTAACGAGATTAAACATTTTGAGGATCTAGCACAGGAGTTAGCACATGAGATTGAAGTTAATAAAGGAAGAGTTGTTGCTTGAAGCCACTTGGAGAAATCAAGCAAACCTTCAAAGACACTTTGAAAAGCAAGTGTTGAAAGATGGGGAAAAATTCAATCCAGATGATCCTAAATTTGCTTCAACCATGACCATTGATGATTATAAACAAGAAGCAGAGAAATTATCAACAGCAAAAGCTGATAAATCTGTTTATAAAATATATGAGCAAGATATTGAAGGTAATAAATATGAGGTTCCTAAAAGATCTCCAAACCTTGTTTCTGATATAATTGGATGGGAATTACTCCCTCAACCTGGAAGAGAAGGAAGAATGCCTAGAAAAATTAAGATTTCCAAATATATCAATCCTAAATTCTTCCCTCCCGAAGCCAAAGGTACTGGTAGGTATAGAGCAGCTGTATTTTATGTAGATGAACCTTCAGAAGACAATATTATTAGTTTTTTTATTATCAGAGATGATAAGTTCAAAAATCTTTTCAAATATCAATGGAAAGATGAGTTGCCTGAAAATCAAAATAAAGAATAAAAAATAAATTTGTGAGGTAAATAAAAAAATGGCAAAACATCAAGATCGTAAGAAACCTTCCCCTTCATTCAGTAATTTTTCTGATTCGAATCCTTTGCTCAGTTATTCATTTAAGCCTTATAGGATTTCATGCAATGCTTATTCTACATCCAGAGTAACACTACCAGAAGCGGAAGAAATTGCACGTAAAATGCTCCAATGGTATTCTGAAGTTTGGATTGATACTCCAAATGGAATGCACATTAATGTTGGAGATGGTACAGCAGTTGATTTTAATGAACTTGCAAAGGCTGTTTAAAAAGATAAAAAAAAAAATAAAATTAAAAAGGAGTTCTCTTCTCATATGAAAACATTTAGTATTTCACGGGGGGGGGGCAAACAGTTTAGTTAGTCTCACCTCTCTCGAGAACCTCTCAAGGGAGGTTTTTTAATGGCTGGAAATAATGGAATTAAATTTCTTAGGGGCACTTCAAGCTTAAGGCGAAGTAGCACTGCTAAGCTATTATATGGTCAACCTTTCTATGAAGCTGACACAAATCTATTATATATAGGTGGAAAAGATGGTACCACATTAAATGGAGCGACCCCAATAGGGCATAGCATTCAATACTATTGGGATTGCATAAACTGGGCATGGGTAAGGGAAGGAGATTGTGCTTTCATAGAATTACTTAATGGAAATATTGTACCTGCACGTTGTGTTAACATTGATAATCAATATAATATTACATGGCAGGTCAATTATCCTTCTGTATTCGACATGGGGTACTCTTTAACCTGGGGTGAGACAACCTTATTTAATCAATTAAATACCACTATTATTAATTTATTTCCTAGTACTCTTGCATTTAATATTGTACCTGTAGTTAAATCTTCAGGTACCTACAGCAATACATCTGATCCTGGTACTGAAAGCAAGCTTTGGATACCTTCAGCTGAAGAGATTTTTGGTCAGAATGGAATTTTTCCATCTGGTATGTCCCGAGATAGTGGGTCAGTTCAGTTTGGATACTATAGAGAATTACTAGGAAGTAATAGAAGTGCAACAGGGTATAACCCAGAATTGAGAAGTGTATCTAATTGTTGGTTAAGAAATAGATATCTCACATATAATTCGCAATGGTTTGTGTTAAAGAATAATGGTGATGTAGAGTATACCTCCGTGGGAGCGTTTAATCAACAAAGCGCGATTTTTTGCTTTACAATGAAGATAAAAAATTAGTTGATATTTTCTTTAAGTTACATTATAATATATATGTAGATAGGAAGGAACGACGCAAGGTTGGGCTTTTCTGTCTGGACTAAAAAAGCATTTCACAGTGTTGCTTTGAAGAAATGCAATAACAACAGTGAGGCAAAAAATATGAAAAGATATTGTATTGATTTTCTCGGTGAATAGAAGAGATAACTAAACATTAAAAGGATGGAATATGTTTAATAAATGAGAGGAAATTTAATTATATTTCTCCAAATAATAGATGTAAGTTTGAATTATCCTGGGAGAATGGTACAGGGTGGTATCAAGTAGAAATGTATATCAACGCCATTGAAGAGACCCATCTTGGACGTCTCAAAATTATATGTGAAGAGAATGAAGTAACTAATATTGAATTTATTGACGATTTTATTCGTATTAAAGTTATTATTTATAAATGGGCTGGTAAATGGCATTTTCAATATAGGCTTCCAGACCCCGGTTCTTTTGCTGGTATGAACTGTCTTGTACCTTATCTTGATGATTTGCAGGTAGAAGTTGTTTTACTCCAAGACCTTGAAAAGTATGTTAGACAGCTTGTTAGTGAATAGGTAAAGAAAAAACTAAAAAATGAGATTATTTGAAGATTCAAATCTATATAAAGGTATTTTTTGGATTGTAGATGAAAATGATCCTTACAGTAATTCCAATTACTGTTTTAAAATTGATTCTGATGTAAATGGCAATGCACTTGAACTGGATGATATTGGGAATAGCAAAAAGTGGAAGCACTTATAACCATAAACTTGTATGGGGTCAATTATCTAAATCTCAAACGCATAACAAACCATATAATTACTATCCAAGAGGAAGAGTTGAAATTTATAATGGTGTTGCCAAAATTTTTCTTAACGGCAATATCAATTACGAAGATGTGATTACATTTCTTAAGCATGAATTTAATCTTACTCCTCATAAGGGAATAAAGAAAGTGCGGATTATTGAAGACAACAGCTTTCATTATCTTTGTTACTTAGATGCAGAAAAGGGTTGGGAGCCCGCGTAAAAATAGTTGACTTTTATTTTTAGATATTATATAATATGTATGTAGATGGGAAGGGGTGATATAAATATTGGTCTTTTCCGACTACAGTAAGAAAAGCATTTTACAGTGTTGCTTTGAAGAACTGTGCAATTAAATATCAGGTTGTACTTTCAATGATAGATTGCTTGCCAATAAAAGGCAAGCGGATGCTGGTTCAATTCCAGTCAACCTGACCATTTTGGTGTTGGTGCTAAGGTGTGGATAAGTGAAAGTAACGATGCATAGTGAACCTGTTCGATTCAGGCGCCCTGGGAAGTTCTGGGTGAGGGGAATCCACATATCCCTGTTGAAGGTCATGCATGGCCTACCGTTCGATTCGGCGATGCTTCCCAGTAATTTTAATAATTATTCAGCTCTTGTATGAGCTGGTTTTTATAAAAAAAAATATTTGGGGTTTTTAGGTACTATATGGAAAAGTATATTGTAGAGTACATGAATGGTCGTACTAAACAGTTCGAGCTTTCACTTGATGATCTTATTGATAAGATGTTAAATAAGACAGGAAAGGAAACATCTGTGGTATACATTTATGATATCAAATATAAAAAATTAGGAACCGCAAATTGTGGTTTTTGGTATCCAGCTTAAAAAACCCCTTGTTTTTTAGTTGACTCTTCCCTTCAACTATTATATAATGTAAGGGAAGATTAGGGAGTGGGGTAAAAATATGAATTATGTAGAGTATGTTTGCGAAATTATCGACACAATGGAAAGAGTTACTGATTGGCACTACGTATATGGTATTATTGATGCCTTGCAGTTTGCAGACAAGCTTTCATATGAAGAAGTACTGACACTTCGTGACGAAGCAGATAAGAAATTGGGTGTAATTACAGCCATGGAAGCAATTAAAAATACTGAGGTGGATGAATGAATAATAAATTCTATTTGAAGCAGGTAGAATTAAAAAGCGGTAAGATAACTGTAGTTGCCAGTTATGAAGACTATGGAAGTGCTGTTGATGATATGGTAGCACTTAGTAGTAATGATGGAAAATATAGTTATTTTGTTTCTGCCTATTGTTAATTTTGGGTAGACAGAGAGTGTATAATAGAGAGTAGGGAAGTAAAACATTAAATATCGGCGAGTACCCGAGGGGTGAAGGGTCTAATCTTATAAATTAGTTGCCGTCTGTTCGAGTCAGACCTCGCCGACCAGTAACATTTTTCTCAAATATCTCTTTTTGTTATAAAATAAAATAGAGGATCCCAAATATGAATTCCAGGCATCACTGTAGTTCAAAGGTTTGATCGTCGCTAGTCAGAGCGAAGATAGGAGGTTCGATTCCTCCCGGTGAGAGGTTTGTGAAGGCATATTTGGATAAATAATCCCTTGGTGTAATTGGTAACATGCGAGTGACGAGATCACGTGATGTAGGTTCGAATCTTACAGGGATGTGCAGCACCCCTTACCAGAGGGGAAATTGAACTGCTGAGCAGTCTAGCGAATGGAGGTCCTGGCAGACCAACAGGAGCGAAGGGCTGCAATATCGGGGTGTGGCGTAATGGCAGCCGCATAGCACTTAAAATGCTAGGTCCTTAGTGACGTGTGGGTTCAAGTCCCACCACCCCGACCAGCGCTATAACCTCACTTGAGGCTACTTAGAAACCAGGTCTTGTAAATTCTTCCTTATTAGAATTTACTTTAATTAGATCTTGTTGCGGAACATAAGTTCCTGTTTTATTTAGTTTCTCCTTATCTCTTCTAATTAAAAAGAGATAAAAAAAAAATATTGCTAAATTAGATGTACATTAAAGGATAGGAGATTTATTCATGAAACGCTTTTGGCATAAATATTTTACAAAACTGAATAATCCCTATGTGATTTCTTAATGTAGATTTTTCCGAATTCTTTCCATATTTCTTTATCCTAAGGGAGACTTCGTGTGTTTTCTGCATATGAAGTCTCCCCATTCTTTATTTCCCAGGAGAATATGTAAATGCAATTAAAAGAAAGAACGCCCTATATGGTACGCAATGATGGTGAAATATTTGAATGCTGTTTTATGCACCCATACATTTTAAAAGATGTTAATGCTCCTTTTGAAGTTAATATAAATTATATTGCAATGTTTCCTGAGCAAATTAATTGGTTTGTAGAGCATTCTAAACAAAATTTGAAATCTCTTTTAAATGATTGTTTCCAATGCTTAACAGATTGTGTTATGAGTCTTGATAATAACACTGCAAAAAAGACATTTGGAATGGAACATGTAGATTTAGAAAATGCATTAAAGGTTATAGGTCCTAATATTGCGCCTAATTTTATAGATGAGGTTAATACCAATTGCATTAAGAGCTGTGAGGCTGCTTGGAAAGAACTAAATAGTAGGCTTAATCAGGAATTTTTAAGGGCTAGAATGAATGGTAAATATTGGCAAGGATTAGGCAAAGATATATATTTTAGAATTAGCTCTTTTGATTTCAACTGGTTTGATATCATTTGGAATCTAATTCATGATAATCAAAATCAGCTTTCTTCTGTTACCATTTCTGCAGATCCTCAAGCTGGAAAAACCATAGGACATGAAGTATATGTTATTAGTGGTAAGCCTGTAGATCATAGGGATATTGATGAGTTTCTTGAATTACCCGGAAATCCTCTTGTAGAAGATATGGAAAATGAAAAAATAACTAAATTAAATCAAGGTATGTTCCTTAATGATATATTCCCTGATTTTGGTTATTTTCATAATACCGGAATATATGAAGCATATCGGGATATTTACATTAGAACCCATTTCGTCGAAAGCAAAAAATCAAATAAGAGGGTATTTCTAAATAGGAGAGTCGTCTAGCGGTCTAGGATAGTGGTCTCCAAAACCATTGACTGGGGTTCGAATCCCTGCTCTCCTGCCATAATGTTTTCAGTTATGTTAAGGAATAGTTGATTTCAATACTCTTTTATATTATAATGTTGATAGAAATTGGAGGTATTATATATGTTAACTGTACAAGAAGTTACTGATGTATTATTTGCAGTAGGCGCAGATGTAGAACTTTATGATGTACGTGGTACCAATCTTCTTAAAAATCCTAACCAACCTGAAACAACATACCCCACAGTTCCTTATTACAGAGCATTCTGTGAAAAGCACATTGCAGGATTTGAGGATAGAGAAGTAGTCGGGATGTTCACCAGGTGGGATGATGATTTTAAGGAATCTATAGTACACCTTATTATAAAGTAATTTTAAAATAGTTGATTTTTTTTTTGTTTATTATATAATAGATGTAGAAAATAGGGTGAGGTGAATAAATGAAAATTACTTGTCCTTACTGCAACCAGGAAGTTGAAATGGATTGGAGATGCCCTCATTGCCATAACCGCATTGCATACGATATCAATAACGAATTGGAAAGAATCAATCCTCATAGGATATGGCAAAAATTGCAGTTTAGAAGGGAAGATTACGCAATTCATTGTAAAAACCATTTGGATAAAAATAATATTTCTACGAAAGAAATACAGAAAGTAGATGACCATTATTTGGTTTATTATATGCCAATTGGTAAAGAACAAAGTGAATGGTGCCACGAGTTAGTTACTCAGTTAGTGGATCTTTGCTTATTTTAATTACATGTGGTCTGTGGTGTAATGGTAGCACGGAGGATTGTGGCCCCTCAGGTGAGAGTTCAATTCTCTCCTTTCCAACCAGGTGCCTTGGTGGAACTGGATAACACGTCAGCCTCTCAAGCTGAAGATTATGCGTTCGAGCCGCATAGGCATCACCAATGTAAAACGAACCTGTTCTTCAAAGCTTCCGCAGTGAGAGAAGCGAATATATGTCGGGTTAGCTCAACGGTAGAGCGCCTGTTTTACACGCAGGAGGTTGTTGGGTCAGCACCAGCACTCGGTACCATAAGGAAAGTAGTTGGCTTGATAGCCTAATGAAACCTTAACACCTGTCTTTTAATTCTTAATTAGGAAACCACCCCTTAGTACCTAACTTATCAATAGGGAACAGGGGAGGAAATGTGGGGTAGAAAGAAGCCCGCCAGGTGTATAAATATGCTGGTATAGCCTAGCGGATCAGGCAACCGCCTTCTAAGCGGTTTTAGGTGGGTTCAACTCCTACTACCAGTGGATTCCCGATAAACATTACCTTCACGTGGTGGGAATTGATAATTATCCATTTGGGATAAGCCAAACATGTTTAAAAACCCTTAGATTTAGGGTTCGAATTTGCCAAGCTATACCATAAACATATGCTAAATTATCCGAACATACATAGAAAAGGATAATTTAGCATGATTGGAATTTACAAAATAACTAATAAGATTAATGGTAAAGCGTATATTGGGCAATCCATAGATATTGAAGCTAGATGGAAAAACCATAAACTTAAGCCATTTGTTTTAGGCAGCGAAAATTATGATAAATGTTTATACAAAGCAATCCGTAAATATGGTTTAGAAAATTTCTCCTTTGAAGTTCTTGAAGAATGTGAACCTAAACAGTTGAATGAGAGAGAAATTTACTGGATCAATTATTACCAAACTTTTCCTCCAGAATTAGGTAAAGGATACAACCAAACTGCTGGAGGTGAAGGTACGGTTAGGGGAAATAAAGATTTAGCTACTATTACAAATTATCTATTAAATACCAATTTATCCCAAACTAAAATTGCAGAATTGACCGGTTATGCACAAACTCTAATTGGAGGTATAAATTCTGGAAAATGCTGCCACAATGAAACTTTAAGCTATCCCTTAAGAAAATTTAAGAAAGGACGAGAAGGACGAAAAGAAAAAATAAAGATGAATGAAAATAAAATAGGTAGAGCATTGCCTAAACCTCCCAAAGAAGAACTATTAATTGCGCTTCACGAAGCTAATTATAAAAGAGAAGAAGCTGCAAAGAAATTCAATGTTTCTGGTGCATTGCTTCGTAAGTGGTGCAATAGTTATGGCTTTAATTGCCAAAATAAGAGAGTTCTTAACAAAATGTATAGGCAAGAAATATTAGGGGAAGAAATAAAAGAAACCACTAGAAGACCTAGAAACTACAAAGTAGTCCAAATAAATCCAAATACAAATGAAATAATACATATCTATGAAAGCTTGACAGAGGCTGCTTTAGAAATGGGTTGCTGTAGACGTAATATACATATGGCTTGTGATAAACCTAATAGAACAGCTATGGGTTATAAATGGAGCCTGGAACTAGCTAATAAAAACTAAAATACATTATAAGTAGAGTATCATGGCAAGCTGAGATGCGATACATAGAAAATTGCCAACATGGCTGGGTAGCTCAGTTTTTTTGGTCAGAGCGACGGATTGAAAATCCGTATGTCGACGGTTCAAGTCCGTCCCCGGCCACCAGCAGAAACTTTGATAAGTGCTCTCATGTCAGTGCAATTCTGATTGGTCACCAAAGTAGAGTGAAGGAGTAAGAACGTGAAACGTAAGTTGGTGCAAGTCCAATCCTTATCATTTTTCTTTTCATGGGTCGGTAGCCGTAGTAGCGAACGGGGCGGACTGTAAATCCGTTACATCAGAAACACCGGTGGTGCAACTCCATCCCGGCCCACCAAATGGGAGAGACGCAGATTGGTGCTGCATCTGTAAAAGTGCAGAGATGTCCTGATTAGACATCAAGGAGGTTCAATTCCTTCCTCTTCCACCACTAAGTATATACGGCGTCGGCGGGTTAGCTTAAGATAAAGCTCCGAGTAATCGGGAGATGTGGAGGGGAAGTGCCTCTGCCCCGCAAGTCGTGTATACTATATCGGGAGATGACGAAATTGGCATACGTGGTGAGCCCAAACCTCACTTATTGAGGGTTCAAATCCCTCTTTCCCGACCAAATTTGACAAGTTGCTAAGATGCCCCCTGCATTGCAACCCATCTTAGCAACCTCTGCCAAATATTTATGCGGGTGTAGCTCAGTGGTAGAGCACTTGACTTCACTATTTCGTATAAAAGCGGTACGTTATTAATAGTGGATAAAAGACTTGGGGCAGTACCAAGGATAGTGGCCATTAATCAAGGTACCGCGGGTCCGACTCCCGCCACCCGCACCAACACAAAAATAAAAAGGAAAATCTTAAAATGCCAAACATTTGGGAAGAAGCAAAAAACATCAACGAAGAAATTCTTAATGAAAATGAAATGGTAAAAAGAGCAGAGGAAAATTTTAAAGCATACGCCAAAACAATCCCCCACATAACTGTGCTTCCAAAAGAATCTTACTACCCTGAAGATGATGGGCTTTATGATGATCTTTGGGAGAGTCCCTTATCTTAAAATATAAACAAAATTTAACTTTTCCTTGTATAATATGATGTAAATGATCTTCCTGTAGTCTAGTAGGAAAAATAGCTCGCCAAGAAAGTGTTACTACACTAAGGCATTGAGAAGTGGTTTGTTCGAATCAAGCCGGGAAGATTTATTTTTTTTTTAATATTTTTACGAAGTCAACTAAAATTAGTTGACTTTTTCTTTACTTCACATTATAATAATATTAGAGAGTGAGGTGAAGAAAGATGAAGTTTATGATCCTTTATAAAGATGCAACTTCCAGAGGTTCCAACTATTTCAAACTTCTTGTTGAGATTGCAAATGGGATTTGGGTTGGGGCTGTTTATTTTGGAAATACAACCCCCAAAACTATTTCTAAGATTTCTTCTAGAGGTGATAGTTGGGTAGTTGAGATTCAAAAACATCAAAGCAGAGATAAATATACAGGTAAATTCAAGAAATTTAAAAGGAAGTAAGAATGAATATTTGGTAAGAACTGAACAGTTTGGATGAAGATTGGCTTTGTGAGATGTCTACAATTAGAGGGAAATATATAAAAGTAGAAGATCTTGATTTTTCCTTTTACTTTTCCGCTCGTAATCCTCGCCATACTATTAGAGCCAAAATTAGATGGGATAGGGATAAATTAGGTAATACATTTGATGGTACCATGGAATTGCATGGGGATTATAAATATACGCCTTCACCGGGCTCCAAAAAAGTTCCCCAGTATGATATAGATACAGCAAGATACTTTTTCAAAAGATATAAAGCATTATTTGCTGCAGTGTGGGAAATGAAATTGGACGAGAATCTAGTGATTGATTATCTCAAGGGACAAATTTCACTACAAGAACTTATCTCACAGTTTGAAAATCTTCCCCAATCGGATATTGATAAAATGTCTAACTGCAGTACAATTACGGAATTAAATAAGTGCGTAAGAGAAAACAAAATTTTTAATATGAATGATTAATTTTTAGTTGATCTTTATTTCCAAATTTATTATAATGTAGGTAAGAAAAAAAGTGAAGGGTAAAACAAATGGATGAATTAAAAGGGTATATTATATCTCCTTATCAATGTGTTTTTGACAACATCAAGATTTTAGCTCCTGTGTCAGAATTTGTATTGCTTGAAATTGCTGGTCATTTTGCAAAATTGTATAATTGCCCCATGGCCATCATAGATTTGGAAACACCCCAAACTGCAAGGGTATTGACACCAGAGGGGCGTTTATATCCAACACAAAGGCTTTATCAAGAATATTGCAAAAATAAAGAAGAAAAGTGAGGTATTAGAAATGGAAGAAACAATTTCGGAAAAGGAAGCAATGGCAGAGGCAATTGATTTCCTTATGAATAATCCAGATTATTATAAAAATAAGGATCCTAGAGATTCTGAAGGCCAAGCTAAGTCTTACACTTTTGATGTGTATGAAATTGATAAAGAGGGTAATGAAGTAAAATTTATTGAGTGGTTTGAAAATGTAGATGGAGCTGTTAGATTTGCAAAAACATTATCTTTCCCCACACATGTAATTTTCAACCCCAATGATGATACATTGGCTGAAGAAGATGATGAAGGTAATTGGCATTTCTTTGAATATCCTTACAACATTGAATCTCTTGAAGTTGTTTGGGATAGTCGTAAACCTAAGAAGAAGATTAAACAATTGGTGAGGTATTAAAGTTTATGGAAAACAAACAATATGTATTTCGTTCCAGCGAACATCTTTTTGATGATATCGTAATCAGTTCTGAACTAACTGCACTTGCCTCTTTAACTATGTGCAAAGCACTTGCCCGTACTTACGGAGGAAAAGTAGAGTGCAGAATTACATATGATAATGATAGTATGGAATATCTACATTACCAAGGTGATTTCAAGTACTATAAAAAAGCGCTTGGTAAGTTTGAAAAGATGTTAAAAGATGCAAAGAAACAACTTAAAAAACTTTGATAAAATAGTGGGGTGGAATGAAATGATTAAAGTAGATGGTTACAAAGCATTCAGAGGAACAATGAAAATCAATACTATTCACATTGATACTAAAACAATGACCAAGACACCTGCTCCTTTTGAGGTTTATGGTGATTGGTTGTACAAACCTGAAGCTGAATGTTGGTATGTCAGAGAGACAAATAAGGCATATGCAGGAAGTTATCCTGCAGAAATTTGTGAAATTATCAAAGATGAAACTAATTTTGGAGATTAAAAAGAAAAACAAATGAAAATCATTAAAGAAGGCTCAGTTACCCTTACAAACGAAGTCAATGAAACCACTACACAGCGTAATATCACTATTCTAGAAGTCTATAATCACTATATTGTTGTAAATGCTGATGAAGTAAGTGGTTGGTTGGAAACTAAATATATTAGTAAAAGTAAAATGTTTGATAATGTTGATATTGCTAATAAATGGTTTGACAAGCTTAGTAGAGATGTAAATCTTTAAGAGGTGAAATTGTGCAAATTAGTGATGAAGTAAGATTGGCCATTTTAAATTACTTAAAGGCATATTTGGTAGAAGAAGAAGGCTCCGACTATTGCAGTTCACACGACTGTAGAGAACTTGATTCTCTTATCAGCATTCTTGAAGATAAAGTAGATCCCACAGTAAAGGATTAGTTGATTTTTTCTCTCATATATTTTATGATAATTATAAGAAAAAAGTGAGGTAGGTAAAATTAAATGGCCCAAGTTGAAGAAATTTTATTGGATATGAGAAATGAACAGTTGAAGATTGTGACGCAAGATCACAATACAGCTTCTGATAAATATTTGAGGGTTATGAATAATCTGAAGGATAAAATTGAAAATATTCTTTTAAAATTTCTTCCTTCAAATATGGTCATTAAATATTCTCATATTGATCCTGATTGGATTTCTTCAAGCAATTCCTGGATTTGGAAATGGCGCTGTGAAATTGTCAGGTCGGATTTCAACCACCATAGCGATTTTAATTTTTATTGGAGTGCCAAAGAAGGAATTGAGCTTAATAATTCCTGTATTGGTAGTTATAATAAAGAAGAAACAGGTTATATTGATGCTCTTAGAGCTATGGTTCAAATTTGGGAACATGTAGATGGAATTGAAGTCGAGCTTGCAGAAGTTAGTTTTGATGAACTTACAGAGGCAAAAGAAGAAAAATACCAGGCAGAGAATAGAAAGAGAGAAATCGAGAAGGAAATTGAAGAAATTAAACTTAAAGAATTTACAGATAAGACCTTCAAAGAAGGAGTTCAGATTCAACTCCAACAAAAGCATAGAGACAACATTTTCGACAGTAGAGTATTTCCTTGCCCTGGTAGTGATGATTATTTGATCGCAAAAATTACCAAGGTTACACCTAAGAAAGTTTCCTTTGATATTTGCTATACCAGGAATAATTGTCAATATAAACGGGAAGATATTCCAATTAAAAAGGAAAGGCTTATTAATCCCTTGTATTATCAGGATGGATGGGATGTTATTAAGTAGTAAATAAATATAAAGGAAGTGATAAATTAATTCATGGCAACAGTTTATGCTAAAAAAGATGAGCCTGTAGAAAGCCTAATTCGTAAGTGGAAGAAGAAAGTCGAAAAGGAAGGAATCCTTGATGATATGGCCAAGTTCGACTATTATCTTTCACCCATGGAAAAGAAACGAGCCAAGAAGAAGGAAGCTCAAAAGAGAGCAAGGGTTCTAGAAAGAAAACTCGCTAAATTTCAGAATAAAAATGACAAATAACTCTTAACCATCTCCCAAAAAGCGTTTCCCGATACCGCTTTAAAGAATCGGAAAGTTTATGGGGACTAAGGGTAGCCAGTCCTGAGGGATGGTGTAGGTTCGATTCCTACGGTTCCCCTGAAAAAAGAGAAGGAAGAAGGTAAAAATAATCCTTTAGACCATATTCTAGACTCTATGATCTACTCTTAAAACCTTGGTTTGAAAGTGAACGGGTGTACCAGAAGCAGTAAACAGTCCGCCTAATTATTGGGGCATAGCCAAGTGGTAAGGCACAGGAATTTGACTCCTGCATTCGTTGGTTCGAATCCAGCTGCCCCAGCCAATCATCCTAATACCTCACTTTTTTCTAGGCCAGCATCTGAAAGTAATTTTAGGTGCTGGCTATTTTCGTCAAAAAGACAATGCTAAATTAAGTGTATAAAAGGATGAAATAGTATGAATGTTAATACCAAAAATTCATTAAAAGTTGGACCAGCATATATGTTAAGAAATGATGGAGAAATATTTAGTGCAGGTAAATTTCATCCATATATCAATTATGATGTTGGTTATGATGATTTTATAATTATACAGGATGGTGAATTTTCTCATTGGTGGCAATGGTTTTATGAACATACTAATAATAGAGAAACAAAAGAATCAATAATTAAATGCGTTAAGATACTATATTCATTAGAAATGGGCGATGATGTTGGTATGTCATTACTTGATAATTACGAAGATGTTTATTCTTATTTTGGAATCAAAAGAAATGACATTATACAAAACATCACATTTGATAATTTTAAAAAAGAAGCAAATAAACTAAATGATCTGATAAACCAGGAGTTTATTAGGTTTAGAGTTGGCGGTTACATGACAACTAAGAAAGGGTCTGAAGATGAAATTTATTTTAGAATTGGTTCTAGAGGATTCAATTGGTTTGATTTAATTTGGACTCTTCTTTATAATAACCAAAATATTATCAATAAAATAACAGCAACAAAGGATGAACAATCTCTTGGAACTGCAGCAACAATAAAAATAAAGGGTGATTTATTATTACATTACCCCGTACAGGACTTCCTTAAATTATCAGGTCGTCCAATCATTGAAAAATTAGGAATAAGAAAAAATAAAAGAGTATTTTTAAGAAAATAAATATATTAATATTGAAGTTTAGGAGTTTTATATGGCTAATAACAGGGCACTCCAATTTTTAAGAGGTAGTGGGCATGATAAACCTAACATATTAAATCAAGGTCAACCTTATTTTGATTATACCAATAATTTACTATATATAGGAGATGGTAAGACAGCCTTAAGAAATTTGAATCCTTTATTTAATAATGAGTTTACAATTATAAATAATAAAATAGACAGTTTGGACAGGCATAAGCCTGATAAAGAAGACTGTTGGTTAAAGCCTAGTCGTACTACATTTGTATCTTCAGGGAATTCAAATAATAAAGCCTATATACTCTTTAAAGATGCTTTAGGCCTTCCTTATGCCATATATTATATATACATACCAAAGGCTGTAAAAAATAGGCAATACACGTGGCCATTCAGGTTATCAAGCGTTACAGCTGTAGGCATTATGGCTCCTAAGGGTGATGCACAAACATTACGTCAAGTAATTACAACTACAGATAGTGGATTTTCATTCCCTGAAACTAATAATGATATAGACATGTATGTATTGGCTTTTGGGGCTTTATATCCTTTCCAAATTTAATTAATCAGAGGAAATAAATTATGTTTTATAAAGATGGGAATTTTTATTTAGAGCAATCTAAAGAAGGTGACCGCGTTGAAATTACTGAAGAATACCATGATTTTTTACTTGATCAACAATATACTCATGGAATGGTTATATATGATGATAATGGCTACCCAAAAGTAAAAGAATATGTAATACCAGAAGAAACCAAATTAAGTTTAGAAATCGACAAACTGAAAGAAAGTTTGTCTGCGACCGACTATCAAGCAATAAAATTTGCAGAGGGTGAACTTTCCGAAGCGGAATTTGCTCCTGTTCGAGAGCAAAGAAAGACGTGGAGAGCACGCATTAATGAAATTGAAAAGGATCTTCAAATTGGCTGATTTTAGTTGATTTTTATTTATCTTCATAATATAATGTTTACGAAGATAAAGGAATGAGGCAAAACAACCATGAAAGTACAACTTCAAAACCTTACAGAACTTGAAAAAGCAACACTAAAAGAAATGCTTAGTTATGGGTTTGCTTATGATGACTACAGCAGAGAAAATCCTGTACCTAATGTTTTTCTTTGTTGGGGTTTCGGAGATGAAGAAGAAGATAAAAAATACAGAGGTTGTGTTCATTCTCTTGTGAAGAAGGGAATCGTTAAAGCAACTAAAGATGGTAGAGATACCATGATAAATCTTACCAATGGATTGACAGTTATTAATATAGAAGAAGCCATTGGGCGGAGCTTATTCAATTAAAAAAAAAATAGGAATCAATTATAAAAAATAGTTGATTCCTTTTCTTATCTATGTTATATTATTAGTAGAAAATAAAGAGTGAGGAAATTAAATATGCTTAACAGAACTACACAGTTTGAAGATATTTTTATTATGTGGGACCCAGATATTTTTGATACTTCCATGACCTGGAAAGGGGTTGTAAATTATAAGAAACAAAAAGGGATGTCTCCCAAGGGCTGTGTTGTGCTAACCATGGAAGAATATCAAGCAGTTATGGAGCTGATTGATGAAGTTAAATGGCAAGCATTTGATGCTGGGATTAAAGAAGGACAAGGCGATTAAGATGCAATATATTTATGTAATGGTTGGGCTTCCCGGAAGTGGTAAGAGTACGCTTACCAAGGAAATTTTGAAATTTCAACATTCTAATTTTGGGGTTGCAGTGGTCTCCTCAGATATGATTAGAGAAGAATTGACTGGGGATGAGGGTAATCAGGAACATAATGAAGAAGTTTTTAAACTTTATTATGATACCTTTAAGGGGCATCTTAGGGCAGGGCGCGATGTTGTTCTTGATGCAACCAACATTAATATCAAGGCAAGAAAGCAGGTCTTTATGCATTTGAACGAATATTTTAAAGACACTGAAAACTATAATGTACATAATCAGTCTCGTCAGGATTTCAAAATTATTGCTTGTGTACTACCCACGTCTTTCTGGGAATGTGTAAGAAGGGATAGCCTTCGTAAGAGATCTGTGGGCGAAGATGTAATTCGTAAGATTATGAGTAACTTTCAATTTCCCCAGAAATACGAAGGGTTTGATGAGATCTTTATTGAAGGGTATATGAGCGCCAATATGGGCCTTTATGACCAATATAAGGCGCAAGCATTTATGGATAAAATGTCCACGTTTGACCAAAAGAATCCCCATCACAAATTTACCCTTCTCAAACATAGTACGGCGCTTGAAGCACTTTGTATGAATGATCCTGTTATGAAAGTTGCAGGTCTTTGGCATGATGTAGGTAAATTATTTACGCAACAAATTGATGAAAATGGGGTTGCGCATTATTATGGGCATGATTCTGTAGGTACGTATTTTCTCCTTGATAATTTGAATGTTTTTGGGCTTAGCAATTGGAATAATATTTTTGAAGTTTTATTTTATATTAATTTTCATATGAAAGCTCATAAAGACCTAAGAAACCCCAAAGCCGAAAGAAAATATAGGAATTTGTTTGGTAATAATAGGTATGATAGATTGATTGATTTTGCAAATAAGGATATGGTTGCCTCTGGAATGTTTGAGGAATATAAGAATTAAAATATGAGCATTGCTTGGTTAATAGTAATAATTATTGCTGCTGTTTGTATAGTAGATACTATATTTTTAACTTTATATTGCCATTTTCTGAATTGGGATAAATATGATTATCCTCCTCCTGTGCTTGGGGCAGGCATGGGGGTACTATTGATTTTGATTATTGCCCTATTAGTATCTATAGTGAATGCAGTATGAGAACTTTTGAATTATTTGTAGAGACACTTCAAAAAGTAGAAGTGCAAGCAGAAACAGTAGAACAAGCTGAACAAATTGTACAGAGACAATTGGAAAGTAACCCTAAAAATGTTCCAGGAATCTGGAAAATTATCAGACCTCAAGAGGTGAATTAATGGAGGTAAATGTGGAAACTGGTGTAACTTTAGAAAGTACCCCTGAAAGAAAATGCAGGTGTGATTGCTGTGGTAAACTAATGGATCATACCAATGCATTGTGTTCTGGAATTGCAGCTATGTCTTTTAATTACTGCAATGATTGTGCAAGAAAAGATCTTGAGCCCTATAGTGTTTTGGTTCCTTATTTTGCAGGAACATTATGGAGAGACCTTACAGCTTATTGGCAAAATATTATTAGGGAAAGTTGTGAAGTAAATGGGCATACGCTTGAACAATTTCATAAAGATTGTGATGATTATATGGAAAGTTGTAGACGTTGGAGTGACAAATTAATAAAGGATTAAATGGGGGATAAAGATGCACAAATACTATAAATTTAAAGACTTTAGTGAGGAATATAATATTTGGTTACAGCCAAGAGAATATAATTGGGGAGGTAGGCATAATCTTGCTGTTCAAGCTTGGACAGAGGATGGAGAACCATTTGCAGTAGTTACAGTTAATCTTCCTGATGAAGAACTTTCAGATGATGAGAGTTGCACTGCATTTATTGATGAGAATAATACCCCCGGAATCTATAATTTCCTTATTGAGAATGATATTGCAAATTTTACAGGAAAAATTGCGCATAGTGGCTTTTGCGACTATCCAGAATTTATATTTGATTTGGAAAAGTTGGGGTGATATTATATGTTTTTAGGGTTAGAAATTAAAAAATCAAAAATTTTAAGCTCTAGAATAGATAAATTAGAAAAAATTGTCGAGGAGCAGGCTGAATTACTTCGATTTTTATATAATCATGGTAGAGATACTGTAATTATAGTTGGGAATCTTGCATTGAATCCTACCATTGAATATGTTTACAATGGACAACTCTATAAAATACCTTTTGAAGATGCAAGTCTTCATAGTAGTTCATACGCTATTGTAAAAAATGAGGAAACCCAAACCATCATCAAGATAGATTTAGATAAGAAAGGGACCAAACCTAGGCTCTACCTATTGGATAAACCTAAAAAGACGGTAATTAGAATACCTGATAGTCTTGGAGATGTTATAAATGATAGATGAGGAACGTTTAAAAAATTATATGGGGGAAGTAAGGAAGGAAATGAAAAGGTTGGGTGCTGGTAATGGTTTTATTAAAAATCATTTAACTCAACTTCTTTGTATTCATGGTATTCTTGATAATCAGGCCCCCGAAGAGGTTGCTTTACAAGTTATTGGAGATAAAGACTAATGTATCATGTTTACGTTACTAGCTATGAAGAATTAGAAAATAAACTAAATAATCTTCCTTCAAATGAGGAACTATTTTCTATTACTTCAGCAGGATCACAAGCTATTGTAATTACAAAAGATAAATCTAATATAAATAAGGCAGAAGATTTAATTTCTACAAGACAAAGATTACTCGAACAAATGAATATGAGAATTGATTCTGGGAAGATAAATTAAGATAAAAATACATTTGCTAAATTAAACGATAATTTATAAAAAAAATATCTGGAGAATAGTATGGCTGATAAAGTACAATTTCTTGCATCTAGCTTCAAATCAGAGCAGGATAATAATGGTACAGAATATTCTGCAGGTGAAATAATAAATAACGATAAGACTATTACGTTACCTGATAAATCAGGCGTTTTGGCTCTCAATATACCTAGAATATTATGGGCATCATTTATACCATATGCAAAAGATAGTAATAATAGTGAGTACAGCGTTCTTAGGGTAGCAATAGAAAATTATGAATCACTTGTCCCTAAAGATAATTATGTAGTGGCTATTAGAACATGGCGTTTAAGAAAACATAAAACCCCCGTTCAAACATTTAATTATGGTAAAAAATTAGAAATTAAATATTTGTTATCAACAGGTGAAAAAGTCACTTTAACCAACCCTAATGATAACTTAACTTATATAGAATTTAAAGTTCCAGACAATTGGAAAAAGGGTCTTCAAAGTCCTCTAATCCATAATTATTCTAATAGTACCAAAACAAGATACTGTAATTTAATAACCGTGGCTTTAGGCTACAATGTACAAAGTTTACCATCTAATACTCCCTATTTTAGTGAACTGACCTTATACCAACAGGGAGTAAATACCAAAAATTCCACACCATTTGTATATAAAAGCTGTTTATAAAAGAATATAAATGTTTAACTTTAAATGTGGATGAGGTCTGTAGGTCGCAAGTTGTGGCATCTGGTTAATTTCTCGCAATTGTGGGAAGGTAATTTATACGCGTTTAATTTTAAATATTTTATATTGGAAACAGCTGAGGTTTTCTTCAGCTGTTTCTTTTTTACCTTAATGTTGTAATTTAATTAGTTATTCATTCTTATTCCATCATATTTTTTCAAAAAGGATCAGTTTAAAATAGTTGATCTTTTTTCTTGTCTGTTATATAATAATGGTAGAAATTAAGAGTGAGGTAAGAAACGTATGATCAAGTTTGAGGTTGGTAAGATTTACAGGTGCAATGGTGTTTTGGGCGACCGCGAAATGTTTAAGGTACTTAAGAGAAATGATAAGAACCTTTGGACAGTTTTTGTTACAGAAGATGGTCGCGAATATGATCTCGACTTCACTTACAGAAAGATTAAAACTACAGATTGGTTACATGGGGATGAAAATTATGAATATGTCACCTTCCCAGTTGGTATTCCTGGACTTACCTTCAACGCAACAAATATAGTTGATAACTATGATGAAATTGTAGAAAATGCCAAGAAGAAGGAAGAAAAGAAAAAAGCTGAAAAGGAAGCAAGAATACAAGCCCAAGCAGAAGAATTGAAGAATTTTCTTAAGGAAAACAACATCACCCTTGAATTTGCAGAAAAAATTGAAAATGGGATGCGTATGTTTAGTAGTAATGTTATTGAAGCGGTACGTGAAGAAAGCAGGAATGACTAAATAATAGTTGATTTTTCTCCCAAAATACATTATAATATAAATAAGAGTTAAAGGTGAGGTATTAATAATATGGAAAAAGAATTCAAGTTTCGCAACTACACCAGGGATCAATTGAGGGAGCTTCATTTCTTTGCTCCTATTCAGCCTAATGATGTTCTTCTTCCCATGCTGGGATTTTCCCTCAAGTCTGGCAATCGTTGGGAAGGTATTCCTGTTGAGTGCAAGATCTGTGAACGTCGCTGGAAGTTGGAGGAGGGTGATAGTTTTTGGCCTTACAAGATTGAGCTTGAGCCTATTGATCCTGATCTTATTCCAGTATTTGGCAGGGAAGAATATTATGGCTGTGATTTTGAAAGTCTTGTCAATCAGGATGCTATTCATCTTAAACAGGCTCCTACTGAACATGTTGAAATTGCTAAATGGCGTGAACCTCTTACGAAGAACTGCTATATCGAACATGAAGGATATGTAATTGTAGCTTGAGGTGAATAGGATGAGAGAAAACATTTGGATCGTTCATGCAAAGAGACAAGAGAAAAAGGCCTTGGAATTTTATGAGATGGGCTTAGTCGATGAAGCCAAAAGGCATGAAGATCTTGCTAAAAGATTTTATAGGAATGGAGGAGTAGTTGATTATCAACCTCCTTATCCACAGGAACTTCAAAGAAATAAGAAGAAATCTAAGCGCCATTAATCCATGAAACCCTCCTCTCATTATAAATAGTGGCATGAGGAGTATATATATATATAAGATCAACTAATCTTTAGTTGATCTTTCTTTTTACTTCTGTTATAATGTTAATAGAAAATAAAGTATATGGTAGATATAAAGCTGCTTACATTTTTACAGTGAGGAAAAGAAAATGAAGCTTTCAAATAACATCAAAAAGATTTTTAAGCTTTTCCAACAATTTAATAAGCAAATCTACCTTGTTGGTGGTTGTGTAAGAGATATTGTAATGGGGAATACTCCTCATGATTATGATTTTACTACAAATGCAACTCCTGATGAAATGAAAGAGATTGCTAAAAGTGCAAATATTGAAATTATTCCTACTGGCGAAAAATATGGTACTCTTACTTTTCATATTGATAATGAATTTTATGAGATCACAACATTCAGATCCGATGGAAATTATAGTGATGGAAGAAGACCAGATGAAGTTGTTTTTTCTAAAGAGTTGAGGGATGATCTTTGTAGAAGAGATTTTACTTTTAATTCCATGTGTTTTTCCTTTGATGAGAAAAATAATGGGGTTAAGTTAATTGATATCTATAATGGTAGGAAAGACATTGAAAGTGGGGTTGTAAATACCATTGGTAAAGCAGAGGATAGATTTAATGAAGATGCATTGAGAATTCTTAGAGCAATTAGATTTGCTTATAAATTTGGGTTTAATCTTTCCTTAGATATTAGAAGAGCAATTTCCAAGCAGGTAAATCTTCTTAATAATGTTTCTATGGAAAGGATTAGAGAGGAAATTTTCAAGATCCTAGAATACTATAAGCCCAGTGAAATCAATGATAAATCATTGCAAATTGTTCTTAATAAGATTTTGGGTGGTTCTAATATTGATTTTATAGATGAATTTGGTGAAAATATCCTTATTGAAACTAGATTGCTTTATGTTTTAAATTTTAAATTGAATAGAGAAGAAATTAATAATAAGTTGGTTGAATTGAAATGCAGTAATAAATTTATTAAAGATTCTCTTACAATTTATGACTGTTTTAAATGCCTTGAATATTATAAAAAACAAGAGGATTTGAGATTTGCCTTTAAGAAATGTTTGAATAGGTGTAATAAAGATTTTAATCTTTTTACCCAGTCCCTTATTTTGTTTATTAATAATAATATTGAATTTCTCTTTGATTATGAAGATCTTATTAGATTGGGCCAAACCATTTTGGAAAATAATGAACCAATCACCCTTGCAGATCTTGTAATTAATGGGGATGACCTTAATGGTTGGGGGATTAAAGGAAAGAAATGTGGGGAATTGCTTGAGACAATCCAGGAAAAAGTTTGGTTGGATCCTGCATTTAATAGTAAAGAAACAATTAAAGAATTTGTTAAGGTTAAAGCTACCTGTTAACCTCGCCTTTTATTGTAAAATTATTTACTTACTGCCTGAAAAATCAATCACAAATATGGGAGTCGCATAATTTGCCGACTCCCATATCTTGTCTGGTTTCTTCGGCTATTTTCAACATTTAAAATTGCACTTAAAAAACCTGCCAAAGCCCACCAAATAAATTATAATGAGAAATTGTGAAAAAAGAGAAAAAGGACAATTTTACCAACTTTGACTAATGCTAAATTAAATAGAAAAAATAAACAATTCTTCAATAAATAAAGAAGAGTAAAGGATGAGTTTTTAACTTTAATTGAAAAAAGTTAAAAACTCATATACACATACACATATATATATATACGACGTTATGATATATATTTAGATATGTCTAATGATATATATATATATCTAGATATATATATCATAATATGTCTGACGATATATATCTGACGACATGTCTGCTAACATTTTCGATACTTAAGTTTTCGATGCTAAAAACTTAAGTACATAGGTTTTTGATGCTAAAAATTTTATATCTAAAATTTAAGATAGAGAAAGGTAAAAATAAAAATGGATAAAAAAGGGTATACACTTGCGGAATTAAAAAAGAAATATGCCGAAATGAGTAAGAAAAAGGGTTACAGAGGTTGGTATGAAGCAACCAAACGAAATGCAGGTAATGTACCCCTCAATAATGCTATTTTTAATATGATGATGGGCAGTTCCAAATCAGTAGATATGGCACAAGTAAATACAAATAATTTTATTGGAGACGCCCCAGCATCAACTGCTGCAGCACCTGCAGTAGCAACGCCAGATGGAGGAGTTGGAATGGTAGGGATGGCAGAAGATATTAATAATGAACCCCTAACATTAAAAGTTACTTTTGATGATGGAGATTACTTAATAACCCAATATGAAGGAACTTTCAAAAATGCTAAAGACCACTTTATAGGAAATTCAATAAAATGGGAAGATGAAGATACAGGAAAGAAAGGGATTGATGTAAAATTAGTTTCTACTGATAGTCATGTTGCGAGGAAAGAAAATATGAAGATCCAAGAATCTTTTGATAGTAATAAAATAAATGATGCAATTAGAGATCTTGGTAGTGTAGCTAGTTTTACAGCTGATGATTGGGTTGCCTTAAAAGACTCACCAGCATTAAATAATATCAGAGATGACCTTTGGATGTATGGTAATGAAGTAAGAGCATTAATGGCTTATGTATTTGAAGATGAACCCCGTTACGATACAGTTGATATGGTTTATAATAAATATGCGCCTAGAATAGGTATAAGCGTTGATCGTGTTCTTAAAGAATTACAAAAAAGAGAAGACGAAGAAAGAGAAAAGAAATGGGAGCAAGAAAAAAAGCCAGACCATTTTGATGAAGGTTTCAATGGTGATGAGCATGCACTTATTGAAAGAATTAGTAAGCTTAAAGAAGACGAAGTATTAAGATTAAAAAATTCTCATAATGATATAAGTTTAGAACAACCCTTAACAATGTGTATCAAAAAGAACCCTAAATTCCCTGGTAGATATATCCTTTGGAATGAAGAGGAAAGTGGCGAGAAATTAAATATTATTAATTTTTCATCTCTTGATAATGCTGTTGCTTGGGCAAAGCAAACAGACGAATTCCTTGCAGAATCCAAAAAGGAGAACAACTAATTATGGAATATATTGAATTATTTTATCCAGACCTTCATGTTGAGTTTGATTATGGTGATGTAGATTGGGAAACTAGAAGGGGTAAAGAAGAATTTGACCAATATGTTGAATATACCTATAAGATAGATAAAGATTCAATTAAGGAAGCAATTCTAAATATTATTCCTGAAGATAAATATCAGGAAATTACAAATAGTGCTTCGGATCCTGATAATGAGCTTGATATTGCTTATAAATATATATCTGATCACTTCGATGAACTGTTTAATCAATATCAAGATGAAATTTTAGATGAGTTTAGAGACGATGCAGAAGAAGAAGCCAGAAAAACGATAAATCCTGAAGATTATGGTTATATTCCCCTTGAGGAGAGTAAGAAAATGAGTGAATCAACAAGCAAAATCAAAGAAGATTTTGATAATGAGTATTATGAGGATGAAAAGTTTGGTTTTGATAAAGCAACCCAAGATAAATTTGAGTTCTTAAAAGGCCACAAACGTTATGATGGGCACTTCTCCAAAGACATTGCAGTTTGGGATTTAGATCTCACAGAAAAGCAAAAAGAATATTTTGATGGTTTTACTGACAGTGATAACTTTGATGATTTCTGGGATGAGAATGAAGAACTATCCAGAGATATTTATATCTCAGGTATAGAAATGGACCATCTAACCCTTCAAAGTGAACGCCTTGAAGAACCTTTAGAATATGATCCTTTTAACTTCCAAGTAGAAGATGTTGATGAAGCCTTTAAACTTTGGTGTAATAATGTCTATGATTTATATCCTCATGAGCGTGCTTATAATGATGAAGAGATGGATGAATTAAAGCAAGAATTTATCGATTGGATTAATGGCGCATACAAAACACTTAAAGAATTTGATAAAAGGACAGATAAACTAGTAAGCCTACTTAAAAAATCCCTTAATAATTATATAGAACAAGTAGAAATATCTTCAGAGGGCCCTACAGAAACGCTACAGGAAGACCTTGATGATAAGGATAAAGTATTTGACGATGTAATAAGAAATAAATTTGAATTCTTAAAGAATCATAAAACACATGATGGTAAATTCTCTAAAGATGTTAAGGTTTGGGATCTAGATCTTACACCCAAACAAGAAGATTACTTTTATGAATTTCTTGAAAGTGGTGCTCTTGAAAGTTTTTGGGTTGAGAATGAAAAACTAGCCAAAGATATCTACCAAGAAGGTAGATCAATGGGCCATCTAGTGTTAGGTAGTGATAATTGGAGAAATGAACCAGATTATTACGAAGCAGACAGGTTCCTAGATAATTATGTAGAAGAGTGCTTCGCAGATTGGTTTGATGATTACTACGGTATGAGTCCTGAAGATTACGAAGAATCCTGGCCAGAAGATTTCGAAGATGCCAAAGAAGAATTCATTAAATGGATTAATAATGCTTATGAAGCGGTTACTGGATTTGATGAAAGAGCAGATGAACTTGTAGAATTATTTAAACAATCTCTTGATGACTATATAGAAAAAATAGAAGCACCTTCAGATGATCTTACAGAAACAATGTTTTCAGAAGTAGAAGATATTGAAGAACCGGAATTGAATAAACCAGAACATGATGAAATAAATGAATCATATTTTGACCCAGCTGCCAAGTATCTGGTAGTGGATGTAAGTGGTAATTACTTAAATGATTTTGAAGATGCAGATGAAGCAATTGATTGGGTAGAATCTGTTTGGAAAGCATTTGAAGTACAAGAAATAACAGATGATTCAGCCATTACAATTTGGAGAAGAAATGGATTTCCTGATGGCGACAAAGATGATTTTGACGAATGTTATGATAATGCTTCAGATGAGCTTCCTAAACTAGAAGAGTCAGTGGATTTCAACCCAGATTTTGATGATGATTTTGCAGGCCACCATTACACATCATATGATCTTTATAAGGCACAGCAGGAAGAAGAGGAAAAAGAATACAGCGATGAAGAAGCATTTGAGGAAAGAGATCCAAATCGTTACGATGACGAGCATGCAAGAGAATGGATGAAGAGACATCCCCACGGCTGGTACAATTCTGAGTCAGATTATGGAGTGGGGGATGAAGACTTTGATGAGTCTTGGAACCCATATGATGAAGAGGACGATGAGGGCGAACCTTTTGAACCTTATTATGTAGTAATAGGAACATCAGGTCATTGGATTGGCGATTTTGATTTTCAAGATGATGCAATTGAATTTGCTGAGAAAAATAAAAATGCTGTAAAGGTAGATAAACAAACGCCTTATGGTCCTAAAACAATTTGGACACGCAAAGAAAAGATGGCAGAAAAACTTTCAGATAAAGCTGAAGCAATTTCATCTAAACTACACAAAATATATTATAACACAATTGATAGTTTAAGAGATGAGGAGGGTAAGGTTCCCCACGATGATGTTCAAAAAGTATTAGATGCTGTTGATAAGGCCTATGAATCCCATCAAGGCGATCCAGATTGGGATGCTGCATATGAAGATGTTTATAAAACAATTTATGACTTTGATGAATCTCTTGAATTAAATGAGTCCTATTTTGATTATAACAAATATAAGCTTCCTCGTGATGTAGTTAAGTTCATTAAAGAAACAGCAGAGAAAGATATAAAAGAAAGACTTCATTTTAGTGACCAAGATTGGTCAGCAATGGATAGTCAAGACACTTCAGATTGGGTGATGGATAGAATAGAGATCAAATTCCCAGGTTGGAAGTGGACAGATGCGAATATGAGCTATGTTGAAACCATTGTTGATGATATTTTTGATGATATGAGAAAACAAAGCTTCAATGAAGGTGTAATGTCAGACCTAGACTTGGATGTTCAAGAAGCAGGTGATAAAGATACCCTAATAACTAAACTTGAATATGATGTTAAAAAGTTAAGGCAAGAAATGCACTTCCTAACAAAGCAAGCGCCAAGAGAAGTAGGAAAAGGTGGAGCATTTGATTCCCAAGAAGAAATAGATGATGCTCTTAAAGCTACAGAAAGAGCATTGAATAGAGCTGAATTAAAACTCAGCATCTTAAGAGGTAACAAATAATGGCAGAAAAATTAAGTGAAGCAGTAGAAAAAGTAGGTTATGATATTCTCCCAGAAGCTAAGCCAGAAGATTTTGAAGTAACTACTGTAGCAGCAGTTTCGGAACCTTTTGCAGATGCTAAAGTTAGAAATAAGGCAGCTAGAGAAAAATTTAAGAAAATGATTGATACTCAGACTAAACAAGCCAAAGAAACATTAAAACTTGATGATCAATTAAAAGAAAGACAAGTAAATGGGAATGGTAAGTTAGTTGAAAAAGTACATAGTAATCAAGAGGTCAAAGATGCTGTAAAAAAAGCATTTGATGAATCTTACCAAAATGTTTATAATTACATTTATGAAGATCTTGCAGCTAAGCTTGAAGAAAATGGAGTATATAATGAGCCAGCTTTTTATTATGTTCCAACCACAATAAAATCAGGGCTTAAATCTCTTTATGATGATATTCAGGCTGATTATCTTAAAGACTATATAGGCATAAAAATAAACGAGAATAACAATCAACCTAAACCTAAAATCTCCCTTGACGAAGGATTATTTGAAACAGTTATTACTCCTACGAACATTAAAGAAAGTACAGATTCTAAAAAACTAACAGAAGCAAAAATCATTGCTGATGTGAGAGAATATAAACCTTGGCAAGGCGCAGTTACCACATATGAAAAAATTCAAGAAGCAGACAAATTAGATAATTTTTACGATTTACTTGATGAAGTATACCCAGCTGGTATAGACGTTCAGGCATTAAATGATTTACTTTGGTTTGAGGCTGATTGGATTTATGAAATGCTTGGTATGGAGGTAGAGCAATGAAATTTATAAAGGAATCTATTGAACTCAAGGGTATAGAAGAGGCTATTGAAGAATGTATCCATCCAGTTCAAGAAGAAAAAAATAAAATTTCAAGAAGATGGGGCCATACCTGGTATTTTGATAGACTAGGCAATGTAGAAAAAGTAAAAGCCAAAGATGGTACAGTTTTACATAGGGGTGAAAAATTCCAATCCGGTAAAGATTTTTATGTTATAAATGGGTTTGACCCAGATACTGATACCGTATTTGTTGTAGAACCAGATAATTATGATCCCCATGATTGGGATGCTGGTATTGATTATGCAGTTGAAGATGTTGCAGAAATTTTTAAGGGTTGGGATAAACAATCCTTAGATGAATCTAAAATAAAAACTGTTGAGAAGTGGGGTCATACCTGGTACATCAATGAGGACAGTAAGATAGAAGGCCAGAAAGTAGAAAAAGTTGAGACTAAGAATGGTGTTACTATCAAATTAGAAGATGTTCTTACAGATGAACAAGGTAATAAATATCATGTAAATAGTCTTCAAATAGATGATGATACAGTTTCTCTATTTAATGAAAAAACAGGTGGAGAGGGTAGGCTAGATATAGAAGAAGCCGAAGAAATGGTTAAGAATCCCGGGCAAGTAGAAGAACGCCCAGCCCAAGAATATATTGCAACTTTTTCTAAAAATACATTAGATGATCTTCCTGGATTCCCTGAAGATATGCATTGGTATGCAAATAGATATGCGCTTGATTTTAAGACTTCCGACCATTCAAGTTATTACACAGTAACAGGTACAAAAGAAGACGTTGATAGATTTGTTAGAGACTTTGATATCAAGGTTTTTGATGAATCCCTTAATGAGGAGATGGAGCGCAATATTTATAGAGTTACCTATGTAGTAGATAAAGATGCAAATATCTTCAGTGCTGTAATGATTAATGCAAGAGGCGAAGCTGATGCACAGTCAATTTTTCTAAAGAAATTTCCTGATATAGAAATTCTTGGTATTAGGAAGTTGGATGATAGGGAAGTAGAAACCAATAAGAAAAAAGGAATGAGCCTTATTGAAGATCTCAATGTAGACGCACTTGAAGCTGAAGAGGAAGCTACGGAAAATAATCCTGAACCTCCAGTTGCAGGTGAAGAAAGTGCAGCAGCATCTATTATCAACTCCCTAATTAGAGATGAATGGTTAGCTATTGAGCAATATAATACTGCAATGGTTAACTTAAAAGAATATGGTATAGACGAAAAAATAATAGAAGTTCTTAACCATATTATGATGGATGAAAATACCCACGTAGGAAACCTACAAGAAGTTTTAGCTTTACTTGCCCCAGCTACAGATAAAATTGAGAAAGGTAATGAACAAGCTGAACAAATTCTTGGTACTGAAAATGAAGAAGTTGGAGTTTAATAAAATGAGACAGATTAAAAGATTACAAGAAATGTCAAGACCAGTAGGTACTAAAAATATCCCTTTACAAAAATATGGTTTTGTAAGAGTACCTGAGAAAGATTTTACAGATGATGGTGCAAGATTCACAGCATATGCTTATGACCCAGAAGGAAAGGGTGACCAAACCTTTATTATGACCAAAACAATTTATGATGGCGAAGCCTATCTTTCTGTAGGATATACTCTTCCTGGCACAAACCGTACCAAATATATAGATGATCTTAATGGTGTTTCTATTGATGAAGCAATTGAAGGACTGCCAGATTTGATTAAGAAAATTCAAGAAGCCCAAAAAGAAGTTGCAAGCTTTACTGCACAGACTCTTACAGATGAAGAAATTGAAAAATTTTCTGATGAAGTTGCTGAAAAAGCTACAAAAGATAATGGATGGGAAACAGCTAAAGAAGTTCTCAATCAACATGGTTTTGATGCAGATCAATTGGAAGCATCTGTTGCTATGAAGTATAGGAAAGCATGGGAACCAAAAGTTAAAAATAAATTTACCGCAACTCTTAGTAAAGACAAGCTTAGAGGTATAGCTGCAGATCTATTAAAAAAAGCGATTGCAAATTATAAATATTCCGATTTTAATATTGAAAAAGCAATAGATAATGCTTCTGCATATATCCGTGATAAAGATGGGTATATCTACATTAGTGATCTTGATCCAGAAACTGTTAAAAGAATGAAGGAATGGGCTAAGCGTAAATTAACTTCAGCTGATGATTTTGAATAAGAGGAATTAAATATGAAATATGTTGAAATAGGTGCAAGACGTGAAGCATATAGTGTAGATGATGTTGCTGGAAGCACACTTACAGTAGGCGAACTAATAGACATATTAGAAGAAATTGGGGACGAAGTTGGGGAGGATGCTCCTATTGTTGTAAGTCATGATGGCGGTTACACTTATGGTTCCATTCATGAAAGTTATATAAGCATAGCAGAAACAGATGAAGAGCCTGAAGAAGAGGAAGAAGAAGAAATTGAAGTAGATGATACTTTTGAAGAGTCTTTTGGTTATAGGGCATGCGGAGAAGATAAAGAACCAGAAGATGATGGTTCTGATGGTTTAGATGAGCATTGTCTCCATTGTGATGGTGAAGATGATGATTTTGAATGTGATGATGATTTTGGCGACCATGAAAATTCCTATGACGTTGATGAAGCATACTCTTTCAAGGGTCTTAATGATAGGTTTGGTGGTAAGACACTAGCAGAAAGTCTTCGTCCTAGAACGATTAAGGGAAAGAAAAAGTAACGTTTTGGAGGTAACTAAATGTTACTACAAAAAGAAAATATAAAAAGACCTGTCAGAAGAACTCCAATAAGAGAATCAATGGATGACAGATTATACATAACTAAAAAGAAAGCCTCATTGAGAGAGGACGACGATGTAGTTATAGATTTTGATGATGATATAGATGGAATTGAATTTGAAGGGAATGGTTACCAACCTAAAAAAGACAAATATGAAATCCCCTCACATGATTCTAATATAAGACATCCATCAGACAATATTCAATCAATTTTACTTGAGATCAATGATAGATTAGCAAATATAGAAAACATGTTACGTAGTAATAATGAACAAAAAGTAACAGTTACTACTCAACAAACAACCACAACCCCAGTAAATGAATCTTTAATGAATGGGGATATTATGAATAGGTTAAGACCACCTCAAAATGTGGTACCTGAAGGATCTATGTTGGGGGAAATTCAATCAGTACTTGCACAACAGGCCAGTTTAACAGGAAATGATTCTCAAACAACTGGTGCTGCAGACGTTTCTGGGATATGTACATTACCTACTTCAGCTTATGATGATGAAGTTCCAGATATAGAGTAAAATAAAAAGTAGGGGAGAGAGAAACATGCCTTTAGATAGATTTATGAATTACAAATTAATTCCTGAAGATTATGTACCTGATAATATCCATCAACCCCAAATTCAACCTAAAGAGCCAAAGCTTCCCCTAGTTGCATATAATAAGCAGGGTGATCCAATAGGATTTACTTGGAATTATGGTGATACAATATACCTAGAATTTAATACTGAGGGAAGTGTTACATATGATCCTGGAGATCCAGGCTACAAAGATTTTTCTAATATAGAAGAAGAGGCATCTCTTTATCTTTCTTCAAAAACCCCTTCTGATTATCCTCATTCAGACGATAATGGAATAAAATTAAAAAGTGAAACATCTTCAGTTAGTGATGATGAAGATGAAAATGAACATTCTGCAGAAGAATATTTAAATGAGGAAGATGGTTCTAAAATATTTCAGGTATTGATTTATAATTTTAGATATGAGGTTGTTGCCTGGTGTGAAGCCAAGGCTTCAGATAAAGTAGTTGTACTATCAGATAGTTTTTATCCTCATAGCTTAGTTAAAGGTACATACAAATTAAAACTAAATTTAATAGATAAAAACGCAGGTACTCAATTAACACTAATTCCAGATAATAATGGTACAGGTGAAGAGTGTATCCTTTTCATTAAATAAAGAGGTAAATCATATGCAAAATAATTTACATACAACTATAAAAGCATACGTTAAATTAAGTCCCTCAGTATTATCTAATTATGTAGAATCAGAAGACTTAAAGAAACAACTACAGGATTATGTTAAAGAAGCACCTACTGATGGTTTTACATATGGTAGAAGGAATAAAGAATGGGTTGAACTAGAAGCAACCGCTGTTAGAAATGTAAGATTAAGATGGGGTACCAGCATTAAAGAAATATTTACATCTGGGTCTGATGATATAACTAATCTTGAATTTAGACAAGATATTTATAAAGAAGGCCAAGATAAATATGTGCTTAGGAAATCACTTCCTGTAACTTCTAACAGTTATGGTTGGATATGCTGTTCACATAAGATATTAAGTATTCAATGCAAATTAGGTGAGGGATATATGGGTCCCTGGGATTCTGAATTAACTCCAAAAGAAACAGTTATGGGCGCTGATGGTGTTCCTTATTACTGTTACAGAACAGTTGATAAATTGGGCTCTGGTCATTCCTGGGAGTTATTAATAGAAATTGATGCACATAAAGAATCCGACTAATGTAAATAATATAGGAGCTTACTTGCTATGATTAATTTACCTTTTAAAGTAGGGCCTGGAGTAGCGGATAGACATATTACTGGGGCCGAATATATAAATGGTAGCTTTGTATTTGTTGATACAATCACAGAATTTCAAGAATTATCTACCAATAACAAGTATAGCTTAAAAGAAGGCGTACCTGTATATGTTAGAGCTGACGCTGCAGGTAACATTATTAATAAAATATATAAATATAAAAAAGATGTAGCTGATGTAAATAGTTTACCCAGTTATGAGTTCCTAGCTGAAGATTTAGAATTTGACCATTTATATGTTTGGAAAAATAATGAATGGTTTGATATTACTGATCTATTAGATATACAAGCAATTAAAGATGAGCTTAACGAATTAAAAAGAAATTTAAGTATAGAAATCGCAACCCGAGAGCAAAATGAAGCCAATATTAACCTTAGATTAGAGGCGCTTGAAAAACTTGGGCAAACTGTAATAGAAATAAGAAATGAACTTAGCTTAGTAAAAATAGATTTAGATAGTGAAGTAAATAGAGCAACTGAAGCTGAGAAAAATATAGAAAATTCAGTTAAGGAACTTAATGATAATTTAAGTAATAGTACAGCAAACCTTAGACAAAACATTAATGAAGTCAAAGAAGAAGTAGATAAAAATAAATTGTCCATAGATGGAGATATATCAGAACTAAATAAAAAATGTAGCGAATTGGATAATGATATTTTTAATACTAGAGCAGACCTTACTGATAAGATCGAAGAAGAAAAACAAAGAGCTAAGGATGCTGAAGATAATATAAGATCTGATGTAGGTAATAATAAAGTAGAAATTGGAAAACTACAAAGATCTATTAGTGATGAAGCATTAATTAGACAAAATAGTATAGAGCAAGAAGCCAACGAAAGAAAAGCAGCAGATACAGCATTAACTCAGGCTTTAAATGATGAGATTACCCGGGCAAAAACGGCTGAACAAAATATAAACGATAAAATAGGTACAGGATTTTCAGCAGAAGATACAGTAGCTAAAAAAATTAATGATAATAAGGATGCAATAGAAGCCGAGGTTAGAAGAGCAACAGGAGTAGAAGGTTCTCTAGATGCCCTAAATGAAAATCTTACTAAATCTACATTAGTAGATGCAATTAATAGTAATGCTTCCCATATTGGAGATCTTTCAAATCTACAGACAGATAATAAAGATACAATTGTTGGTAGTATTAATGAAGTAGCGGAAGATATAACCAATCTAGATACTAGATTAAGTGGCGATATAAAAAATATAAATGATAAAATTCCTGCTACAGCATCTGAATCCAACAAACTAGCAGATCAAGCATTTGTAAATAGTAGTATTAATGCTATGGCTGCCTTTTATATTACAAGAAATGAACAAGGCGATCCATTCTTTACAAATGAAGATCTAACAAGTACAACTTCATATTTTTCAGGTGGAGTTCTAAGAAACCCTACTAAGAATGACTATGCTATTGTAGTTGCAGATGAATCTGTAGGTGAGAAAGTACAAGGATATGAATCATTTACAACCACAGATCAATATATTAACTATTATGTTCTTTTTGAGAATAAAGAAGTTGACGTCACTGCGGATAATAAAGATGACCTAAATATAGAACCAGGTACTACGATTGCTTATAAATCACTGCCCACTACAAGATATACCTATCAGGGTGAAGAATATCCAAATGGTCAGTGGCAATACCAATACATAATAAATAGAACGGCATTAACAGCGGCGCAAATAGCAGCTATTAATAGCGGTATTACTAAAAATCTTACTGATCAAATTACAATAAATCAAAATAATATTACAGACATTCAAGAAAAAAATAATAAACAAGATACTGCAATAGCAGGTGTTAAAGCTACAGCAGATAAAGCAGCCAGTGATATTGGTAATACCCAGTCCTTAACTACAAATGCTAAAGATACCTTAGTTAATGCAATTAATGAATTAAATAGTAATCTTAGTACATCATCTTCAACTCTACAAACAGCTATTGAAAATGAAAAAAATAGAGCAATTGCAGAAGAAGAAAAGCTCCAATCCAATATTGATACTGAAGCCGCAACAGCGAGAGCAGCAGAAAAAGAAAATGCTGATAATATTGCAGCAGAAGCAGCAAGAGCAAAAGCCGAAGAAGCAAAAAAAGTAAATAGTAGCGGAGGTGAGTTGAAAGATACCGTTGTCACGTTTGATGATGCAACGGTAGATGCAAATATAGTGAGTGGGGAAACTACTGCTACTTTATTCGGAAAAATCAAACGTTGGTTTGGGCGTTTGAAAGCACTTGCATTTAAAGCAACTGTTGGCACGGCAGATATTGACAACGGCTCTGTTACGAATGCAAAACTCGATAGCGATTTACAAACCGCAGTTGAGAATGCAAATAACGCGATGCCAAAATCGGGAGGAAAATTTACGGGGCGCGTTTCATGGCAAGATAGCAGTTTGCCAGCGCAATCCGATTCCCCATATTTTGTCACGATTGAAGCGTTTGCAAACGGCGGGAAAACCTATTATACTTCACAACCAAACGTAAAAAGGAACCTTGGCGTTACCGCTCTTGAAGATTCTTTGTCTACATTGCGTGATGAATTTGATGAGTTTTCTTACAAAACACCTACATTAACTCTTAGTCTTACAGGTGAAACTTCCCCCGTAGACTTAACAGCAACTAATTTAACTCGTTCAATTACTGGATTTACCTTCACTACAACTAGTACAGATAAAATCAGTGGCGACTTAACATTTTCAGGTGAAGGAAAGAGTGAAACTGTTGCACCTGCAGCAAGTGGATCAAAAGTGTTTGATTCAGCACTTGTTATAACTTTTGCACCAAATAAGACAAGTGCATCTTTTACATTAAAAGGTACAAGCATTAAACAAGAGCAATTGACTGCAAGTGCAAGTATAACTTCTTACTATCCTTTATTTTACGGTGCCTCTGCAACTACACCTACAACAGCTAATTTTGATTCTGCCATAACCAACACTACTGTAAGTTCAGGGTTTGGAAAAAAGGCATCTTCAGGTAATTCTGGTAGCTATACTATCTCGTATAAAGAAGGGGATTATGTATGGTTCTGCACAACAGGTACTATAAGTAAAATTACATCAAGTGGTTATGATGTTACAATAGTACAAGATGGTACTCTTTCTTATAAAGGTGGGACTTATAAATTATATAGAACTTTGCAACTTACCAATGGTTCAGCAACCTTTGTTATATAAGGAAAAAGAAATAAAGGAGATATCCAATGTCAATTCCTATTTTCGATGAATTAAATGTGCAGACTCTAGAAGGTGTTCTTGCAGATATCTCTCAAATACGTGGAGCTCCAAAATTTAAATTAACAGGGGACGCGATAGAAGATAAAGGGGGTGTAGGAACCGCATATACATTAAATACCAAGGACTTAACCCCCACTACACCAGCTTCTATTTCGGGAGATGTAGTAATATTTTCTACTACTAAATCATCTTATTTGGCTAAAGTTAATAGTGCAGATAGTACGAATGTAGAAGTTACTGTTGTTGAGGCTTTAGGTAGCAGCAGCAGCGCAGGTTATGATACTATTATTTCTAACCAAGAAGAGTTTGAAGCATGGTATGCCGAACTTGATGCAGGTACTTATGAGGGTGAAAGCGTTCTTATATTAAGTGGTACCTATACGAGAGATGACGGAAATGGATTGCATTTTCCTGATACATTAAAACAGGTGTGTGGGCTTGGAAATGTTCAAATTAAAATAAGTAATTTTAAAGATAATAATAGTGGGAAAGGTGGAATATGGTATACTGTACTACCTGAAAATGAGCAATATTTTATAAAAAATATTGATGTTATTATATCTGCTGGTGACCAAGGTTATGGAATACTTCCTGCTTTTATAAAATGTAAAAATTTAATTAATTGTGTTGGTGAAAGTAATAGCAGTAGTTCTGGTTATTCTCCTTGTAGCTTTCAAGAGTGTGTAAATTTAATTAATTGCATAGGCAAAAGTACTTATAGTACTGATGTTGTTGGTATTGCTTATGGTTTTTTTAAATGTACCAATTTAATTAATTGTACTTGTAATACCAGCGCTAGGGGTGGAAGTAGTCGTAGTTTTGCTGTTTGCAAATATTTAATTAGTTGTACTGGTAGCGCTATTGGTAAGAATAATAGTTATACTTTCTCTGATTGTAATATATGTTCTAACTGCCATCAAGACCTAGATAATGCTTCTACAACTGCAACGTGGGGTGGGAATAATACCAATGTAGACCCTAATACATGCCCTGAATATACTGGTTCATATAATACTGCCATTCCAATTACAGACTTAAGAGGTGTAAATTAACATGTCTTATTATGATGTTTATATAGATGGAAAACCTTATAGGCTGTATATGGGGGGGGGGGCATATGATGCTTTCCTAAAAGATACAGGAGATGGAAAATTAACAATAGCCGTAGCAAAGTTATCAGTAAGTTATGATTCAACTACAAACATGGTAAATTGCACAATAGAAGATTTAAGTGAAACAGGAAAAAGAATAAAAGATCAATTAAGGTTAGAATTTGAATATAAGCATGGAGAACCGCTTTATAGAAATTATAGTGAGACTGTAAGTAGTTCTTTGCTGGATTATAGCAGACCTTATAATCCTGATAATGGTCACTATCAAGGAAGACATGCAATTATAGATACTAATAGAGTATGGTGCGCTTCTCCTTTTTTAACAAAAAATCTTGCAGATGATTTTGGTTCTAATAACTCACCCAGTTCTAATAGGACACTATCTAAAAATAATCCTCCATTAGATATAGGAGTAACTGTTAGTTATAATTTATCTGATCTTTTTTCTGGAGAACCTAATGTACTAAATGGGAATCCACGCAGTGCTGAAAATGGGTTTTATACTTATGGAGATTATGATTATTATTTAGATACGAGATTTTATATTCGTAATAGGCGAACGGATAGATTTCTTAAAACTATTTCTCCAGTTTTACGTTTGACTTATAAAAAATTAAATTAAATATAATATATTGGTGCCGTCTGTCGTGTCGTGGGGGCGGTGGGTTGGGTTAGGGGATTTTTATATATTTGAAAGAGGTTTTTATATTATGTCATATTATAATATTTATATAGGTGATAAGCCTTATCAGTTATATATAGAAGATATAGCTTATGATATAAGTGACGATAATGTATTACCTGATAATATATATGGTAAATTAAGTGTAACTTATGATGATAGTACATCAAGTTTTACAGTCAAAGTAGATAGTTTAAGTAATCGTGGTAAATATGCCATGAAACATAATAGACTATATGTTGTTCCTGAAGTGATGGTGGGTTCTCACTTTAGTAGTTATAGATCCCTTGGTCAAGGAAATTATGTTGATAGAAAAGTCAGAGAAAATTCTCTTAGAAATACAGCGGGTAACTATTGGGGATTAGCATATACAGCTATAAATAACAGAGGACAAAATAATAATCCTTTTGATGGGGAAAAAATCGATAAAATTGGAGAAATTCTTTATTTCCCACGAACAACTTTTATATATAAACTTGAAAATTTTATAGCCTGCCATAGCAATTCCAGAATAGGAGTTAATGCTGCTTGGAGTTATGTGCAAAAAAAATACGATGTTGGTAGAGAACATCCAGATCCTCCAATATGGGCTAAAGTAAGATTTTATTTAATATGTTTTGATAAAGATCCTAATGGAATTGTAGATTTTACACGTGGAGTTGATGGTATACCTTCTTTTAGATTTAAAAAAACTATTTCTCCAGAAATTACACTTTATTCTAAATTATTTTAAAAAATATTTATTGGTGGGGGATGCGCGTGCATTCACTCGGGTGGGATAGGGGTTTTATATAAAATATAACAATGAGGTATAATACATATGCCTAATTTAAAAGAAATTATAAAAGTAACAAAAGCGCAAATGGAGACACTTATTGGAGGTGGCTCTGTAGGCGATCATACTTTATCAGATGATGTTCTCTATGCAGTAGAAAAAGAAGAAGGCGGTGGAGGAAGCGGAGCTCCAGGTCTATCAATTTATGATTCTAGTGAGTTCTCCGGTACAGATGAATCAACTGCAAGAGGAACTACATCTTTACAAATAAGATACATTACAGTACCAGAAGGTAGACAATTACAAATTGGTGATTTAATTATTGCGCATTATTATTATTTATATAGAATCACAGCAATTGCTACTGATAGGGTTACTGTAACTTATTTGCATCCTATAGCTCCAATAATTTATTCTATAGATGTAGCACTTGTCTGATAAAGGAATCTTAAAGTATGCAATATGATCTTAATTTTAAAAATTATGATGGTACTGTAATATCCACAGCCTCATTATATATTCCTGATGAGCCAGGAAGATATAATATTCCTAGTGATTTTATAAGTTCATCAGATGTAGTTGTAAATTCGGATGTTAATTCTGAAATAGTGGTTAATAAGGCAGAAAATAGATATGAGTTAACCTTTTATTATAGGCCTAACATTTATGCTAGGGGCTATTTTACAACTAATGCTGTTGAAAATTACACTGAGTATGCCATAACACGACCTTTTTTTGCGCTTCCTGTTTCAGGTTCTTTTACAGATTACTATGTTGAGGACAGGGATATACTTGGAAATCAAGATGAATTATCAGCAAAATTTTCTAACAGTATGGCTATTGAAGAGTATTATGTTGGGGATTTAAGTGTAAATGATTACTCTAATTATAGTGATGTTTTTCTTGAAGCTAGGGATTTTATGAGCGATAAAGTATTTATTTATTCTCTTGGATTGGATCCAAACGATATTGTCCAGATGGCTGCTGATACTGGGTTTTTGGATGATGGCGACACCCCAATGATTTTTATAATTAATAAAAATGTTTCCTCCATTTTTGATTCCTATTCACTAAATCCGGAGTATTTTGATAGAGAAGTTAATGGTTATAATTGCTATTATTGGGATGTTTTTAAAGATTTTAATGTCTATAATTTCTTCCCAACGTCTTTTTCACTTACGGATGTTTTTCAATACCCTGATATTTCAAACCCACTAAAATTTGTATATTTTTCCTTTACAGATTTCCCAGGTTCAACTCTCCTATATGATGAAATATATTATTATATACTGAACCTGTTTGAGGGCATTCCTGAGGATAATGTTAAATCAATCCCTATAGAAATGAACTCATCTGATGATCCCACTCAGGCACTTCAATTACTAGTTGATACATTTGATAGAATGCGACAAGAATACGATAATCAAACAGATAATGTTTTATTAATTATTCCTGGATCTTACCTTGGGATGCTTTGCCAAGCGCTAGAACCAGGGGCAATTGACCCAAATAATTGGCTTGTACTTTCTATAGATGCCCCACCAGCAGTGATGGATAATATTCTTTATGGTAATGATGATATAATTTCTCGATTAAACTTTCCATTTTACTATACTTACCCTTACGTAAATTATGACAGTTTTGATCTTGTTCTTTCTAATATCTTAACAAAGGTAAATGAGGGCGAATCACCAGATTGCAACCTTAAAGTGGTGGAATTTGCACCCTGGATTGAAATAATACCAATATAGGAGCTAAATATGAATTCTATATCCAATAATGGTTTTATATTACTAACCAGAGGAGATACTTTTAAGGCTCCTTTATTTATAAACTGGGGTTCAAAGGCTTGCCCTGTGAGATATTATATTAAACGTCACCCAGAAGTCACAGTATATCTTGGCATTATGGAACCTCACCAACCATTTGAAAATGCAGTGATAAGAAAAACATATAATGCTGAGAATGCAGAAGTTAATGAATGTGGTGATATAATAGTAAAATTAAAATCGACAGATACTGAATATTTACTTCCTGGTAAATATTATTACGAAGTTAAAATAGATTTGGGAGATTCAGATATAGATACTATTATCCCAAAAACAGAATTTTTCATTTTGAATTAAAATTTGGAGGTTATACCAAATGGATTATTTATATGGTGAATTAAATACAAGAGCAGTTAAAGTAGAATATGAAGGTAAGAATACAGGCCCCACAGTAGAAGTTACAGTAGATAATGAAAATTGCACTATATCAGCAGATGTTAAGCCCTTGTCTTTATCTCCAAATTATATAAAAGCTAGCATACCTTCACAAACAGGTAATTACTTTATGATACTTCAAAAATTGCCAGATATTGCATCTTTTAATTATAGTAAAGATTTACCTGAAGATATGATTAGTAGTATTATTAATGCGAATAAATTATATGATTTATTACAAGCAGGGGATAATATCACCCTAACACCTCAGGAATCAGGAAAATTAAAAATTACATCTACCTTAGCTGGAATTACAAGATTTTCTGAAAGTACTCTTCCTTCTGTACTTAGCGGCAGCGATACTACTCAATTATTAAGAAGTAACATTATTGGTAGTAAAACAGATATAGGGCAGGGAGATACAGTAATATTCCCTGATAAAGATAAACTTGTAACATTTATAGGTACAGTAACAGATAAAAATGAAACTCAGATTACAGTGGGCGATATTAAGTATCTAAATAATACAATTACCATAGTAAAAGATGAATGGAGTAAAGGTCCCTCCAACTACCCTCAACAATATCCCTATAAAGGGTACTACTGGTTATGCCAAAAGAATGATGTAAATGAAGCACCAACTGATGGAGAAGATTGGTTACGGCTAGGGCCAATAAAGGATAATACTACATACTATAGTACTAGTGAAGTTGAAGATCAAGGGGGGATAGGAACTGATTACACCTTAAATTTTGAAAATCTTCAACCCACTTCACCTTTACCCCAAGTTAATGACTTTGTAGTATTTTCAACTAGTACCAATAATTATATAGGTAAGATTACAGAATTACCTACAACTAGTACAGCAAAAGTCAATGTAATATTACAAGCACTAAAAACAACAACGCCAGTATCTTATCTTCACTCAATTAAGGTTACGGGTACATCAGAAGTAGGGAGTAATAATTATACTTTATATTTTAATATTACCAATTCAAAAAAGGAACCTTACAGTGATATAGCAACACTTGGAAGTGATATTAAATTAGGATTTATTTACCCAGCTACTGGCGCAAGAGATACAGATAAGGAAATTGTCACTGGAGTACAAGTAAGAGAGGGTGGAGTACAAATGGCATTAACTACAGTAGACTTCTCAAATGAGATAACATTAAACAATTTGGTTATTCTAAATTCAGTAAATATAGTAGATGAAGTTAAATAAATTTATAACTAATTTATAAATCTTCTTTGCTAAATTATATGAAATGATTAAGGTAGGAATGTAACCATGAATAAATTAAAATTGATAGGTTTTTATATTCTATCGTTCACCTGGGGGATAATAATGTCTCTAATAGGTGCTTTAGTAATATTAATACTTTTAATAGCAGGGCAAAAACCTAAAATATTCCATGGTAGAGTATATATTGAAGTGGGTAATAACTGGGGAGGTTGTGAGTTAGGTTGCTTCTTTATTTGCAGTAAATATGAATCTTTATCATTAAAACAACATGAAGCAGGGCATGGTATTCAAAATATAATATTTGGCCCACTTACTCCCTTTATTATCTCTATACCTAGTGCTATAAGATATTGGCTTAGAAATATAGAAAGTTACAAATTAAAATATGTCTACGGTATAATATTGTCTGTAATACTTATTGGTATTAGTATAGCCATATACATTGTAGGGGTTGTTTTTAATTCGTTAATCCTTATTATACTGGGAAGTGTTTTATTGTTATATGTAGCAATATTAATGGATTGGTTGGTATTTATTGAAACACCAAGATATAAAAAAGCATATCCTAGTTATGATGATGTATGGTTTGAAGGTACAGCCACTAAATGGGGTGAAAAATTATTCCCTAAAGAATAAGCATTTGTTATTGAAAGAATAAGCATTTGTTATTGGAGGTACAACATATGCAGAAACAATCAATTAAGGATTTTTATGGTCGTGTTCTTGGCTATATTCAAACAGAAGATGATGGTAGGCAAAAGGCTTTTGATTGGAAGGGAAGATTACTTGGTACCTATTATCCCGATAGAAACACCACAAATGATTTTTATGGTAGAGTAGTATTTAAGGGAAATGCAATTTCTTCTCTTATTCCTACCAAGTTCGAAGATATTAAATAATTATTAAGAGCCCTCAATTGTAGTATTGGAGGAAAATAAGGGCTTAGTATTTTTCTAAATAATGTGACTATAAAAGGAGATTTATTATGCCTTATTGGGCCCAGATTTTCTTACCAGTACTAACAGCTGTTCTGACCTTAATTGCAACTACAATAACTACACACTTTCTAGATGGTCCTAGAAGAAAAAAAGAAAAAGAGGAAGAAGAAACGCAAAAACGAAAAGAAGAAATAGAATCAATTCTAAATAAAATAGAAGAATTAGATAAAAACATAGATGATAAACTTGAACAGGCCCGTAATAATAGTAAAGCATTGAGGGAAGATATAAAATTACTAAAATCGGGACAACAAGCAATAATTAAAAATGAATTAAAAAAACAATATTATGAAAATATAGAAGCTGGATGGGCTTCAGTTGATACGAAAGAAGACTTAGAGAGACTATATCAAATATATCACTCTTTAGGTGCAAATGGTGTAATGGATGGGATGAGAAAAACATTTATGGATCTCCCAACTAAACCACCTAAGAAAAATAATTAAATAAAGAATTATTTGGAGGTTATACTATGTTATATTCACTAGTTGCAGCTGAGGGGTTTCTAAGTACAGCAAATGCAGTGGTGGTTTTAATTACAGGATTGTTTGGTCTAGTTTCAGCCGGCGTAGGTGCTTTTTTTGCAATTAAAAATTTTATTAAATTGGCTAAAGAAAAGAGTGCAAAAGAAATTTGGGCAATGATTGTCAATATGGCAGATGCTGCAATGCAAAAAGCAGAGAAAGAGATTACTTCAGGTGCAGATAAAAAGAAAGCAGTAATAGAAGCAGTAAAGGAAGGTTGTAAAGCTGAAGGACTCAACATTGATGCTTTTATTGATCAATTAAGTGCATATATAGACCAATGTATTGAATTCCACAATAATATGAATGAAGCTGACGCAGCTAATACTGCAAACTAAAATAAATAATGTTAAAGGTAGGAGAGGTAGGTTTTCTACCCCTCCTTTTTTAGGTTATATAAATATGGCAATTCCAGAAGCAGGATGGCACTCATTCTTACCTGAAATTAGAGTTGGGTTCCATGGTAGTAGAAAACAATTTAATAAATTTTCCTTAAATTATTTTGGTCAATCTGATGCAGGCCAATGGGGAGAAGGTATTTACTTCTCAGATAAAGAGGAAATTGCTTCTCAATGGGGTAACTACCTCTATCGTTGTAATCTCCACTTTTATTCTCCCTTTATTGTAGAAAGCGGAGATATGGGTAGATTAAATGATTTCCTAAATCTGGGTAGTACAACCAAAGAATGTACAGATAAATTAAAAGAATTAGGTTATGATAGTATTATATCTGAAGGTGAAACCTGGTACGTAGATGGAAAAACCATAAAGGGAAACCAATATGTGATTTTTGATCCTAAAAATATAGAAATTCTAACTATTACAGACCTAAACGATGGAGGCCAACCCATGAATGAAGCATTTGAAACTCATGATAAACTTAATCCCAGATTATTTGATAATAATACTAAGAAAATGAGAAAAGAGGTCAGAGAGAGACTTATAGAGATCGCTGATAAATTTGTAGATGGTCTCAAAGAAGATGGTGTTCCTCTTAAAGTTTATGATTATTGGGTACTTGGTTCAAATGCTGCATACAACTACACCCCCAAGAGTGATATTGACACTCATATTATTGTCAATATGGAAGATGTTGATGTAGCACCTGAAGTATTAACCATATTATACAATTATGCTAAATCCAAATTTAATGATGATTATGATATTACAATCAGAGGACAAGAAGTAGAATTATATATTGAAGACATTAATACATCTGCCATTTCTAATGGTGTTTATTCTCTTAAGAGAGATAAATGGATTAAAGAACCTGAGCCTATGAAGGAATCTTCTATTGATATTACAAATGAAGATGAATATAAAGAATGGGATGATAGATTTGAACAAATAATTAATTCTGATAATATAGATGACCTTCAATCATTTGTTGATGATATTTATGTTCTTAGGAAGGATAGTCTTGCAAAAGATGGTGAGTTTGGTTTGGGTAATCTTATTTTCAAAGAGATGAGAAACCAAGACAAACTCCAACAAATTAAAGATAGAATAAAAGAAGTTGAATCTAAAGAATTAACCCTTGAATCATTGAAAGAATCTGCTGGTAATGAAGACTATTATAGATTCACAATAAAGGATAAAAATGGGCAAGATACAGGCATGTTCTTTTCAGCTCTAAATAATGGGGTGCTTAAACCCTATGCTGAAAAGGAGAATGAAATTCCTTTCTTTATATTGGATTTAAATGATCTCGCAGAAAGTACTCCTTACCCAGAGGAAGATGAGGGTGTCAATATTCCAAAGAGTACCTTATTTGCTTATAAACAATCTTTTGTAAATAAAAATAAACAACTTTTTGATTTCTTAAAACAAGATTTAGAGGCATATGGTTTTGGACTAATAACTACAAAATTTAAGAGACCTGACAATATTGTATATGAGGATAAGACTCAAATAGGCTACCTCCCTAACACACAGGAAAAATTACCAGAGGCTGTAGAAAGAACAGTTTATAATGCTTGGCATGCATGGCCTCAATATAGACATAAATATGGTAGGGTCGATTCATTCTTTGAGCTCCAACGTAACTTTCATCTTACAAATGAGGAGATGAAATGGATTCTTAAAAAATGCCTTGAAAAAGGTCTAATAGATGATTACACAGAATCTTATGTAATTGACTATCTTAAATTGGATGAAGGGATCTCGAAAAATATTAAAGAAGAATTAAATGAAGATATTGAAAATGGCAGTAAAGATATTTTTGATATCAACCATATTAGCATTCCTTACTATGATGAGCTTTTGAAATCCCAGTCTTTCAGAGATAGAGAAAATAAAAAGATAGAAATTGTACAAATGTCCCCTAGAGAATATTTCAGGGGATGTGCAAAAGTGTTTGATTCCACTTTTGATAAGCAGATTAGGCAGGTAAAAGAAGATAAAGAAACCCTAGATTACATCCAATCTGAAATAGATAAGGGACATAAACTTCCTCTTACTTGGTTAGATTATAGTGCTGAAAAATCTCAAGATGGTCGTCATAGAATGTATGTTGTAGGTAATGCTTTTGGGTGGGATGAAAAATACCCAGTAGCAGTATTTACTACACTAGATGAAGAAGAAGCTGAAAAAAGAACAAAAGCCAAAGAAGAAGAAAGGATCACCAAATACTTCTATTGGATAGAAAATAAACTCCTTGGATATTCTTATAGGGATTTAGATGAATTAAAAGAACAAGTAGAATACCTATTGCATGATTATTTAGATGATGAACCAAAAGTAAAGGTTGATCAGAGAGATAAAAACACAATAATTACGGTTAATGGTGTAGAATTCACCTATAATACAGATGATTTTGAGTGGGAAACAGAAGCAAAATCCCTTTTTGATGATGATGAATTTGGGTATGAAGAGTTAGAAGAAAATCTAAACGAGAATGTAGATAAGACAGGAGATACTGTAATCAAAGCTGTCTTATATCACTGGGAAGAAAAACCACTCAAAACAATCCCAGATTTTGAAGATTTTGAAAAAGATGGTGTCTACAAATTAGGTAACAATGATTATATTGCGTTTGAAAAGAGATGGAGAGATGACCCTAGAGGTTGGGGGTTAATCCATCAAGATATTGTAGATAATCTTGTTGAGCCATTATACCATCACTATGATAAATGGAACAATTATATAGGTATTGAAGTTGACAATATGGGCCAATCCAGAAATACGATGTATGATGATGTAAAAGATGAGAAATTAAAAGAATTTGCAAAATATGGTTCAACTATGAGAAAAGCAATAAGAAATTATTTTGATTGATTTTAAAATGAGAGGACTAGTCTATGGCTAACCTACAATTAAATGAACAAGTTTTTGCTAATTTATCTCCTCAAGAAAAAGAGATAGCATTGCAAATACTTAAGGAAGTATCTGCGGGTAATTCAGATACATTAGAAAAATTAAAATATGCTGAATATAAAGAAATACCTGTAGATATTATTACTTTTGTTAAGGATAGAAATTATCTAGGAAACGCATGGCATTTGGGAGACGGGAAATGTAAGTTATTCCCTTATTGGGAGAAAAAACTTAAAGAGCTATTCCCAGATAACGTTACAACAAATGTTAATAATTTTATCCTGTCTGGTGCCCGTGGTCTTGGTAAAAGTGAAATTGCGGTTACATGTGGTGCATATTTAATGCATAGGATAATGTGCTTAAAAGACCCATATTTAACTCTTAACTTAAAACCAACCGAACAAATAGCCTTTGCATTCATGAATATTACAGAAGAGTTAGCAACTGAAATTGGTGTTACTAAATTTCAAAACACTGTACAATCTTCACCTTGGTTCATGGCTAGAGGTAGTATGACGGGAAGAGATAACCCAACATGGAATCCTCCCAAATATATTAATATTATTATTGGATCTCAGCCCAGGCATGTTATAGGGCAAGCAATATTTTTTGCATTTTTTGATGAGATATCATTCATTCCTACACAAGATATAGAGAAACAGAAGGCCCGAGCTATTGACATGATAGATACAGCCGTGGGTGGTATGAAAACTCGTTTCACTTATAAGGGACGAAACCCCACATTACTATGTCTAGGCTCATCCAAGAGAAGTGAAAAATCCTTCTTGGAAGAACATACTAAGAAAAAACTGGAATCTGAAAAAGAAAATGTCCTGGTAGTTGATGAACCTGTTTGGAACATAAGACCACCAGAAGAATATTCAGGAATTAAATTTAAGGTCGCACTTGGTAATAAATTTTTATCATCTGCAGTTATTCCTGATGATGTAACAGATCTTAGTCCATTTATTAATAAGGGTTATAAAATTTTAGAAGTACCAATAGAATACAAAGCTAATTTCTTAGATAATATAGACAGAGCTTTATGTGATTATGCAGGCATATCTTCAAGTGATTTAACCAAATATATTGCAGCCTTTAGATGGCAAGCCTGCAAAAACCAAGAATTAAGAAATCCATTTATTCAAGACATAATTGAAGTTGGTAATGCACCTGAAGACAATGTACAGTATAAGGATTACTTTGATATAAGCAGAGTTGATCCCAAAATGAAATTCAAGCCACTGTATATACACTTGGATATGTCTATATCGGGGGATAAAACCGGTATAGCTGGAGTTTGGATAAGAGGAAAAAAACCTCCTAAAGATGGTCAACAAGCCTCTTCTCAAGAATTAATGTTCCAATTAGCTTTTTCTGTCTCTGTTAAAGCTCCAAAAGGTTATCAGATCTCGTTTGAGAAAAATAGGCAGTTTATCTATTGGTTAAAATCGCAAGGATTCAATATTAAAGGGATTTCAAGCGATACTTTCCAATCTGCAGATATGTTACAGCAATTACAATCTAAGGGCTACAATTATTCAATAATATCTGTAGATAGGGTTGAAAAAGTTAATGATACTACTCATATATGTAAACCATACCATTACTTTAGAAATACTCTTTATGAAGAGCGTTTTATAATGTATGATTCACTTCAATTAACAACCGAAGCACTTGATTTGGAAAGAAATAGTGCAGGTAAGGTTGACCACCCTGAAAATGGCTCAAAAGACGCTATAGACGCTGTAGTGGGTAGTATGTGGAATGCGTCTCAAAATTCTGAAAAATTTGCTTTTGATTTTGGCGAGACAATAGACGATTTAGTTAAGGTAAGTTCAGAAACTCCTGAAGGTGAAAAACAACAAATAAATGTGGCTTTTGAACAAGCACTACAAGATATGTTTACTCCAGAATCTATTAAACAGCAGAGACAGAATGCAAAAGATGATTCCTTTTTAGATTTTGGGTTAGGACCTTCAACTCCTGTAGAAGGCCCTGTTGTAACTAATAATGGGATACTCATTTGGTGAGGAGAAAAGCATGCCAATAAGTAACAATACAAATGCTGAAAATACGCCTTTTCAGCAAGATAATAAAATATATGATCAAAGAATCAAAACCAGTCCTGTACCTCCTCCCCAAATAGGTATAGATACAGAGAATCAATTTTTTGATGAAGTTGTAGAAGCTGGTATTTCCAGTAAGTTAGATACAGGTGCATTGGATTCATTTAACCAAACTGCACGTAGCAGAGATGAAATATATTCATTGCTCGATACCATGTGTCAAGATGCTACCATGGCTGCAGTGCTTGAAACATATGCAGAAGATGCAACTGAAGTAAATGAAAATGGTAAGATTGTTTGGGTAGATTCAGATGATCCAGATGTTGCAAAATATATTACTTATTTACTTGATGCAATGCGCGTAGATAAAAATATATATGGCTGGGTACATTCTCTTTGCAAATATGGAGATGTTTATTTAAGAATTTACAGAGAATCCGAGTACGATAATGATACATTATTTAATAAAAAGCAACGAAGGGAACAGAGAAGAAAGAACAAATTATACGAAGAATATTCTTTAGATAATCCAGACTTAGATAAACCAGAATCATTAAAAGAAGATGTCAATATAAAAGCATATGGTAAGAATGATCATTTTGTTCATTATCTCGAAATGCAACCAAACCCTGCTATTATATTTGAATTAACAAAATTTGGTAAATCTTATGCTTATATTAAGACAGATACCCAATTAACAAATGCTGTCAGTACTTACAATCCAATGAATACTACAGCTAGTACCAGTTTTCTCCAATCTATAAATTATCAATTTAAGAGAGGAGATATTACCATATATGCAGCTACAGAGTTTGTTCATGGGTGTTTAGAGGATGATACCAGTAGAATACCTGAAGAAGTAACTATCACTACAGGAGATAGTACAAGTAAGGAAGGATCAGAAAATTCAGCCACCTATAAGGTAAAAAGAGGTAAATCCCTATTTTATGATCTATTTAAAATTTGGAGAGAATTAACACTGTTAGAAAACTCTGTATTACTTAATAGAGTTACAAAATCATCAGTTGTAAGAGCGATAGGCGTTGAAATAGGGGATATGCCTAAAGAAAATGTGGGTCCTCACCTTGAAGGTATCAAGAGACTATTTGAACAGTCAGAAGCAATAGTGGCTGGTAAATCAATGAATGAATATACCAATCCAGGACCTATTGAAAATAATGTTTATATACCTACAAGAGATGGTAAAGGCGCATTAAATATTCAAACAGTTGGTGGTGATGTAGACGTTAAAGGATTAGCAGATTTAGATCACTTTAGAGATAAATTATTTGGCGCATTAAAAGTTCCTAAACAGTATTTCGGCTTTACTGAAGATGGTGCTGGGTTTAATGGTGGTACTTCATTATCAATTATATCTTCAAGATACGCAAAAATGATTAAGCGTATTCAAAATACAATGGTGCAAACATTAACAGATGCCATTAATATTATATTAATTGATAGGGGTTTACCAAACTATATTAATAAATTCAAGTTAAAAATGCTTGCTCCTACCACTCAGGAAGAACTAGATAGAAGAGAAAATCTATCAGCAAAGGTGCAACTTACCAGAGATACAATGGACATGCTTAGTGATATTGAAGATCCTATTACTAAGTTAAAGATTCTTAAATCTCTAATGTCTAGTTATATTACAGATACTGAAGTTATTACATTAATTCAGGATGAGATAACCAAATTAGAAAACCAAAGTGAAAATGAAGAAAATCCCCCAGAATCAAGTGAAGAAGAATCATTTGGTAATGAAGAGGATTTAAACAGTTCAATAGATATAGGTGGAATGGAAGAAGAAGGTGCTGAAGAAGAACCTACAGGAAGTCTGTCAGATGCAGTTGCAGGTGGCAGGGAAATATTACCTACACCAGAAGAATTAGGGTCTGATTTTACAGATAATGAAAATTTTTAATAATAATATAAACCAACCAGCAATAGCGGAGGATTACAGTAAATGATTTCAAAACAAGATGTTATACTATTACTTACAGAACTAGAAGATAAAGGTATTAATGTTGATAATATATTAAGACAAGTTGTTATTTCTCAATCAGTACCCTTAAGTGCCATTAAATTTATCAATGACAATAGACAATTAGACTTAACAGCATTTTATGAAAGATTAAGAAAGAATTACAACCATAAGAAATCCAAATTATACCTATCAATTGTAAAGGATATAGAAAACCCAATTGATGTAATTACAACATTATCATCTTATGGCTTACAAGCTGCACTGTATTCAAAACAGGTAGAAGATAGTCAAATGTTTCTTAAACATGCACGAGCAAGAGAGGTTAATTTAGTATTAGCAAAGTATTATACTGACTATGATTTGACAAGTTGCCTTAATTTATTAAGATTGATTAAGGCAGATTTGATTGCATGTGAGACAATTACAGGTAGAAGAGAAGAAAAATAAGAATAAGAGAGGGTAAATAATTTACCCTCTCTTATATACTCTATTCTATACATCATATCTTGCAGATTATTTGCAAACCTGCTAACTTTGCTAATTTTGCAAACCCATCCATATGTGAATACATATAAAAGTAACACATTTTTAAAAAAGGAAAGAAAAACTTTAAACCTCCCCATTCTCCAATATGCTAAATTATACGAAGTATTCTAGGAAATCTTCTAGGTAGTTTAAGTTAATATAAAATTCTAAGTTTGAAGGATGTATAGACAGATGAAAACAGCAAGTTCAAATGTATGTGAATATAAAAGATTAACTGCAGAAGAGCAGAAAAAGAGGGGTATATTAGGTAGGTTAGTAGGTACAATAGCCGACTTCAAAAACCCTACCCGTAATGGTCGTCTATACTCCGAACAACTCTGGGATAATGTTTTTAAAGATCCTATTATGCAAGAAAAAATCAAGAATAGGGCTCTCTTTGGTGAGATAGGTCACCCCTGTGACCGGACAGAAGTAGATATGGAAAAAATAGCCATCTGTCTTGCAGAGGAACCTAAAAAATACCCTGATGGTACGTTAAAAGGTATTTTTGATATTCTTGATACTCCAAATGGTAGAATTCTTAAAACGCTTTGTGATTATGGCTGTAAAGTGGGTATCAGTTCCAGAGGTGAAGGTGATTTAATGGAAGATTGGACAGGTGAAGGTGAAAAGGTAGATCCTGAAACCTACATATGTGAATGTTTCGATATAGTTATAACTCCTGGAGTTGAATCTGCACGCCTTAGCCCAGTCAACGAATCCCTAGATACCAATGCTTTGAAATTAAAGCAAGCACTTACAGAAGCGCTTAATAAAGCAACCCCAGAGAATAAGAAAATTATGAACGAAACATTACAAAGCCTCAATATTAATCTAGATAACAATATTGCAGCCGAAGATATCGGAGCAGATGCTATAAAACAGCTTCAGGAATCCATCAAACAAAACAAACAGCTTCAAAATCAAGTAAAAACACTTCAAGAGAAGTTATCAGTTTGCAATGCAAAAGAAGCAAAATCAGAAGAGGAATTACAAGATTTCAAATCAAGAGTTTCTACATTAGAATCCCTTAATGAAGCAATGAAGATTGAAAATGGAAAACTGAACGAACAATTATCTCAGGCGCAAGTAACAACCAAACGCCAAGAGATGAAACTCAAAATCCTCTCAGAACAACACAAAGACCAGACAAATCAAAATCAATCACTTAATGAATCTCTTCAATCTAAATCAGACAGAGTAAGAGCATTAAATGAAAAATTAAGAGATGAAAGATCTAAAAATGAAAAAGAAATTTCTTCATTACGTGAAAGCTTAGAGGATGTACGCCAAGATTCCAAACTATTAAAGGAAAATTGCGATCGTAAGATTGAAAAGGCAACAAAACTTGTAGAACACTACAAGAAGATAGCCCTGACAGCATGTAACAAGTATATCGAAGCAAAGGCAAAGATGATTGGTACTACACCATCATCCATTAAATCAAAACTCCACGAAGGATACTCCTTCAACGATATTGATAGAGTTTGCGAAGAATTACAAGATTACCAGTTAAGAATGGGCTCGCTTCCTTTTGATCTGGACAAAAACCAATCCTTAAAAGTTAAAATCAAGGAATCTGTTGAACCTATCAAGCCAAAGAGTAGATTCGACGATGACATAGATGAAAATCTTGTTAATCTGGCAAACAAATACGGCAAATAAATTAATTTAAACGATAAAGGAATTTTCAATATTATGGCTAATTTACTCGAAGCTTATGGCAAGAGATTAAACCTTGCCGAAAAATTATATTCTAAGGCTCACAACGGTGAACGCCTTAGCGAATCCAAGAAAATCCTCATCGCAAAATGCTTAGAGAATACTCAGCGTTAAGTTAAAAACTCGTTCAACTAAAGCGCCCTTATGTGGTAACATATAAGGTCTAAGCCCTTTTAATAAACAAATTCAAAAGCTTCAATTTGGAAAATTAAAAGTTAAAAAACATTGCTAATTGCTGAAACCTCCAAACAAGGAAAACCAGCAGCCAAGCCCATAAAGGGAAGGTCCAACGACTATGGAAAGTATAATGTAAGAGAAATACTTACATGAATAAACAAGTACAGTAGGGATTCAAGTGAAACCCAAAAAGCAATGAATCTTAAAAACGGTAAAAGAATTTAAGATTATGATATAGTCTCATCTTTACGGCAACGTAGAGAGTTTGAACGGAAACGGTTCAAGTGCAAGAAAGGTGTTTATGAACGAGGCTTTGATTGCACAGTCACATAATGAGGGTGCAACCCAAAGAAGTGATATGGGTCTTAGTAATAGGACGTTAGTAGCGTAAGCTATTAATAAATTATTTACTGCTTTAAGTAAATAAGAAACACTCGGTGAATTTTTGGAAAATCTTAACAACCACGAGAACAGTTGTTAAGACAATCAAAAGCCAAGCTCGCAAGAGAAGGTTTAACGACTATCGAAAGTATAACTAAAAAGAAATATTTTAGTAAATAAATGAGTAGAGTAGAAAGAAATTTCGAAGTGCCGAGAAACCATATGAGGATAAAACAACTATGGTTTATGATATAGTCTGATCCTGTTAGTAATAATAGGAAATTTTGAATTTAACATGAATGATTTACTAAGTTCTCTCTTAAAAAGTTAGGAGCATTAGTTAGCAATAACTAAATGAAAACCTGATTAATTGCTGGAAACTCCTACTAGGACAACCAGCAGCCAAGTCTCATAAGAGAAAGGTTCAACGACTATCAAAAGCATATCTTGAAAGAAAAGTTCAAGAGAATAAGCAAGTAGAGTAGGGAAATAATTCCCCAAAGATCAGGTAGCCTTAAAAGGATAAAACAATTAAGGCTAATAATATAGTCTCGTCTTATTAGCAATAATAAGCATTTACAAGATAAATGTAACTTAGTCAATGTAGCCTTTAACTAAATAGGTAGAGGCACTAAATAGCAATATTTAGTTACGCAAAATAATAACGCATCTAATTCGGGGGAAGCCCACTAAATGGGTAATCGCCGAGCTAACTAAGAAAAAATTCTTAGGAATGTGGAACGACTATCGAAAGTATATTATAGAAGAAATATCTACAAGAATAAACGAGTAGAGTAGATTTCAAGTGAAATCGAAAAGATGCGAATCCTTAAAACGGTAAAAGAATTAAGGATTATGATATAGTCTCAACTATACAGTAATGTATAGTAAATATTTAAGAACGAATATTTACAAGAAAATGACCTAACCTCATCGCTCCTGAGATCGTCTTAAATAGTTAGGACAGTTATAAAGCAATTTATAATAAAAAACACCAAGTGAATTTTTGAAAAGTCTTAGAGCTTACTAAGACAATCAAAAGCCAAGCCTTATTTAGATAAGGAAGGTTTAACGACTATCGAAAACACAGTTTAGGAGAAAAGCCTAAATATGGAAGTGAGTAGAGTAGAATATAATAAATATTCGAAGCGCTTGGAATCCATTAAAGGATAAAGCAATAATGGATTATGATATAGTCTCGTCTTTATAGTGATATAAAGAATAAGATAAAAGTAACACATCCCATGAGTTCAATGAGCGGTTATGAATTATTAACGTAACCTATCTACAGTGATGTAGATAAAACAAACCCAATTAATTGCTGGAACCTCCAAATAAATTGGAAAATCAGCAGCGAAGCCCGCAAGGGAACGTTCAACGACTAGGAAAAATATAATATAGGAGAAAAACCTATATAAATAAATGAGTACCGTAGGACCTAAATAGGTTCAAAAGATTGGGCAACTTTGAAAGGATAAAACAATCAAAGTTGATAATATAGTCTGAACAATCTAGTAATAGATTGAGAATAATTTCCAAAATGAATTATTTGTAACATATTTGGTTAACTATCTTCGCTTCACAGCAGGTTATTAATTATAGCCTGGCTACATGGTAACATGTAGAATAATTAATACTTTTTAATTGCTGGAAAATCTCTAGAGTTCTTATACCACAACATAGAAATGAAACAAATTCAAGTGTGATGGTTATAAAAAGTTAAGAAATTAGATAACCAGCAGCTAAGTTCCGAACAGGAAAAAGTTCAACGACTATTTGCCCTAAAGGCAAAGTAGAAATCGAGTGATTTCGAAATAAAAGTACTCCAAAATATTTTGGATGAAGATATAGTCTGGTCTTATATGTAAATATAAGTTTCAAATTTTTTTTTGAAATAATGAACTAACGAATCATTAGAAACACAAACGGTCACAAAAGGCAATGTAGACGCAGGATACGTCTTCAATGATCCTTTCCACCTCGGTAAGGTAGATCCTAACTACACTTCTTCAAGAGTAAACAAAACATTCACAGCAACTTCTAGCGACACAACCAGCTTTAAAGCACAATGGAAGCCAATCGTTGAAGGTACAGTCACAGTTACTATTACCCACAACGGCACAACCAGAACTTTCGTTGATACCGCTGGCGGTAAGTTCACTCAAATTAAGGAAGGCGATTCCGTAACTCGTAGAACAGTCATGGTTCAACCTGTTACTGAAGTAAGCGGCTTAAGTGAGCCCCGTTTTGAAGGTACAGAAGCTAAGGTTGAAACTGTTGTTCTTACTGCTGGCGGCGAAGCTGAAATTGCTACAACAGATGCAACCATCAACTACACTGCAGGTACAATTACCTTCGGTACAGATACTGAAGCTAACATGAAAGTAGCAGAAGGTGATGCTGTTGAAATTGCATACTCCTATTAATTGTTAGTAGCCTTACATAGTAATATGTAATGGAAAAACCTTGCGAATTGCTGGAAACTCTTCTTTCTATTAGAGGAAAGAAAGAAGACAACCAGCAGCTAAGCTCTATAAAAAAAAAATAGAGAAAGTTCAACGACTATCGAAAGCGTACTTTTAGAAGAAATATCTAAAGTATTAAGTGAGTAGAGTAGGCTTAAATATAATCCGAAGTGCAAGGTATCTTTACAAGGATAAAACAAGTAAAGATAATGATATAGTCTCATCTCTATAGTGATATAGAGAAAAAAAATCAATTTGATTTACAAGATAAATGAACAATGTTGTCATTCCTCAGAATGATTTACCTCTTTTAACTGCTTGAAAATTCAGGCACTGCATGCGGTAACGCATGTATGTAAATCTATTTAATTGCTGGAAACTCCTAACACCCAATGGTGAGGACAATCAGCAGCCAAGCATTTCTTAGACAGAAATGAAGGTTCAACGACTATCCTGAATAGGAGTAGAACCCAAGTGGGTTCGAAATGATAGATATCCTTAAAAACATTAAGGATAAAGATATAGTCTATTCTTATACGAAAGTACAAGATTCCAAATTTTTGGATATTACAAAATAACGAATTGTAATTAATATAAAAGAAAATGGAAGCAATGCCTCTACTTGCTCGCGCTCGTAGAATTGCTATCTACTATTCATTCAGAGTAGCATAATATAGTAATATATTATGATGAAAAACCTTGTGAATTGCTGGAAATTCCTATATGGATAATCAGCAGCCAAGCCAATAAAAAATTGGAAGGTTCAACGACTATCGAAAAGATAATCAAAAAGAAATATTTTGATGGATAACTGAGTAGAGTAGGATTAAAAAATCCGAAGTGCAAGGGTTCCTTAAAACGGAATAAAAAGAATTAAGGAATATGATATAGTCTAATCCTTATAGAAATATAAGGAAGTTGTATTTAATATAATGTCACAAATGGCAGCTTAACTGTAAAAAGTTACAGATAGGCTCTTTACATAGTAATATGTATTGCTTATTTATTTAATTGCTGGAAACTCTTTAGAGCTTAATAATTTATTAAGATTAGACAATCAGCAGCCAAGTCCTATAATAATTTGAAAAAATGCAAATTTATTTAATACTATATATATATATTGCATTTTATTTTTTAATAAAAATCTAAAAAATCTCTGCTACCCCTCTAAGGTTTTTTAAGGTAATTGATGAGTCTTCTTTTAAGAAGATAATCAATAGAGGGCTTGTAATTAGCCCAGTTAGGATTAATTTTCTAACAAAAATCTTTATGTAAGCTTATATGTTTATGAGTAGATTTGTATAAAGATTATGTTATTAGGAAAGGTTCAACGACTATCCCGTCAGGGAGTAGGGTTCAAGTGAACCCGAAAGAGTAAACATCCTTTTAAGAGGTAAGGATGAAAATATAGTCTAAACACCTGTGAAAATAGGTGAGGATAAAAAAAAATCCATTTTGATTTAACGAATCAAAATAAATATAATTGTATCAAGCAAAGACCGATTACGGTGTAAGTTTAGGAGACCAATTAGCTGAAAAAGCAGTCGGCCAACTTGCATATGAAATCGATACAGAAGTTACACAACTCTTAATTGATAATGCAGCAGCAGATTCTCGCCTCACATTCTCTCGCACATTGCCAATCGGCGTTTCCAAAGCAGAGCATTATGAGGGATTCTCAGAGATTAAAAACTGTATATAATAATGTTATATATATTGGGACAGCGCAGGCCAGCGTTTCTATTGCCTATTCAATAGATTACCAATTTATAAAGAAAAATTACTTAATAGGAAGTAGCCAATTTTGAAAAATAAAATAAAAGAATTAAAAACAGATATTAATGTAATTATAGAATATCTAAAGGATCATTCAGTAAGTAGCGCAGCTAAAAAATTTAATGAATCTTCTTTTGTGATAAGAAGAGAATTAAAAGCTAAAAATATTTCTATTAATCGTAGTTTAGGTGAAAGTCAAAAATTAGGGTGGATGGAAATATTAATAAGTAAAATATCTAAAGAAGAATTGGAAGAATATTATAAAAACCATACAATAAATGAAATAATGTCTTATTTTCATTTAAGCAGAAAAAGTGTATTAACCCTTTTTGAACTTTACAACATACCTAAAAAAGAAACAGGTTTTGCGATATCTCAGGGGCTTGGCAAATTACCGCCTGATAAAAAAGAAGTAAGACTTCAAAAAATAAGGCAAACCACTTTTGAAAGATATGGCGTATCTATAGGATCACAATTACCTGCAAGTCAAGAGAAAAGAGCTAAAACCACTTTTGAAAGATATGGTACTTATTATGCGCTTCAGAGCCCTCAATTATTGGAAAAAGCTAGGAACACCTGTCAAGAAAAATACGGTGTTCAATATCCCTGCATGCGTAAAGAAGCAAGGATAAAAGGTAGTAATTCCCATACAAATCAAGCTTTTGATGCTCTACTAACAGAAAATAATTTACCCCATGAACTTGAGTTTCCTATTGATAGGAAAAGTTACGATTTTAGGGTTGATAAGACGTTAATAGAAATTGATCCTTCAATAACACATAATAGTAATTGGACCCCTTTCAGAGAACATGAAGGTTTACCTACCAATTACCACCAAGAAAAATCAAAATTAGCTACTGAAAATGGCTACAATTGTATTCATGTTTGGGATTGGGATGATTGGAATAAAATAATCAAATTAATCCAACCCAAAGAAAGAATTTATGCCCGGAAATGTGAAATAAAAGAACCAACAATAGAAGAAGCAAAACAATTCATAAACCAAAATCATTTACAAAATTATATAAAAGATCAAATAAGAATTGGTCTTTATTATAATGATGAACTTGTATCTATAATGACTTTTGGTAAGCCTAGATATAATAAAAAATATAATTATGAATTGTTAAGGTATTGTTACACTAAACAAGTTGTTGGTGGTGCAGAAAAATTACTTCATTATTTTATTAAAAATTACAACCCTGATTCTATTATATCTTATTGTGACTTAAGTAAATTTACAGGTAAGGTATATGAAAAGTTAGGATTTAGAAAAGGCAAAAAAGCAAACCCAAGTATACATTGGTTCAATGTAGATACCAAAAAGCACATAACAAACAACCTACTTAATCAAAGAGGTTTTGACCAATTATTAGGTAAAGAATATGGGCGCTATGGTAAAGGAACATCAAATACGGAACTAATGTTAAACCACGGATTTGTACAAGTCTATGATTGTGGCCAACAATCTTATTATTGGAATAAATAAATATATTATATATCTAAATTAGTCTCGCTAAATAGAGATATTTAGAATAATTGACAATTTGAATTGCTGGAAAGTTTTTAGAGCCTTATAAACCACAACATAATTATGAAATAAAAATAAGTGTGAAGGTTTAAAAATTATAAGGATTAAATAACCAGCAGCCAAGCTTCGAACAGAAGAAGGTTCAACGACTATCTTCCCCAAAGGAAGAGTAGGGTCAAGTGGCCCAAAGGAAATTGCTCCTAACTTCATTAAATGAAGAAGGATGAAAATATAGTCTCTTCTCATATGAAAATATGAGATGTAGATAAATTACATACTAATAAATAACGAATATTAGTAAAGATCCAAGTACAGCTCTCGCAGCATCAATTATCTACTCTAAGACCCAGAGATACATGCCCAATTACATGCTTATTGCACCTGACATCCTTCCTATCCTCGGATTCGTTAAGGGTTGGCAGGCAGCTAGCGTAAGTCGTGTAAATGGCCCTTATTTTGCAGGAACTTTGAACGGGTTAAAGGTTTATGTAACTCCTAATATTGCAGCAGGTAAATTCGTTGTTGGTGTCAACGACGGTGACTTTGCAGCAAGTGCAGCTGTGAAAAACATATACGCAGCCTAATATAGTAATATATTAGCAAATAACTCCGTGAATTGCTGGGAAATCCAGAAATGGACAATCAGCAGCCAAGCTCGTAAGAGAAGGCTCAACGACTAATGAAAACACATATATAAGAGAAAAACTTATATAATGGAAGTGAGTAAAGTAGAAATCAAGTGATTTCGAAGTGCGGAGATTCTTTCAAAGGATAAAACAATGAAAGAATATGATATAGTCTAAACATTATAGTAATATAATGAATGATTAAATGGAAACGATTTAATTAGATAATACGATTGATATGCTCCTTGGGATATGAATAAAAATATCTCCTGAGGCCTTATCTAGAAATAGGTAAGTGATAACACAATTAATTGCTGGAAAACCCTTTAGAGCTTTTCCACCACAATATCTAATAAATATGAAGGTTTTAAAAAGTGAAAAGATTGGGCAATCAGCAGCCAAGCTAATTTTTATATTATATGAACAATTACGGATATATTTATCTTACCACAAACTTAATCAACAATAAAAAATACATTGGGCAGCATAAAGCACAGAAATTTAATCCCAACTATAAAGGCTCAGGTATAGAAATAGTAAAAGCCTTTGAAAAATACGGCAAGGAAAATTTCAGAGTAGAGTTGCTTGAATGGTGTGATACTAAAGAAAAACTTAACGATCAAGAAATATATTATATATCTTATTATAATGCCATCAATGATCCTAACTATTATAATATAGCCAAGGGAGGATTTGGGCATAGTTGTACTGCTTGGTGTAAAGGTATGACTAAAAACACTAATGATATATTAGCAAACAGATCTATAAAAATGAAAGAAATGGCTATTAATAATGATAAATTACAAGCCGCTTATCATTTACCAGCAACTAATAATCAAAAAGAAGCAGTTAGGGCTTCTCGTTTAGGTGTGAAAGATAGTGAAGAGACATTAAGTAAGAAGAAAAAGAAACGTGGTAAGTATAATTATTCCGAAGAAAGTAAAGAAAAGAAGGCTCAAAGATGGACTGGTGCAAATAATCCAAACATAAATGGAAGAACCAGTGAGTCCAGATTAAAAGAATCTCTATCAATGCGTAATAGAAAGCATATTCATAAGTTGGTAGATGGTATCAACCATAATAAATTAGTTAAAGAAGAGGAATTAAATAATTATTTCCAAGATGGTTGGCAATTAGGTTGGCATTACAATAAATAATATAAAAATTAGAAGGTTCAACGACTAACGGATAGCACCGTGTAGATTTCAAGTGAAATCGAAAGATTGTGTATCTACAAAAAGATAATAATATAGTCTCGTCTTATATGAAAATATAAGTTACTAATACAACGAATTAGTTAGAAGATAAACGATATGCCTATAGTGCCTTAGATTGTGTGGGCACAAGATAAATATAATAAATAAATTATCTTTAGAAAATTCTATCTAATAGACTTGGAAGTCCAGAAGTGGATAACAAGGCGCAAGTTTAAATACAGCGTGAACGACTTAATGATAGAACTTCATTTATGATGAAGATGCGAAAGTCTGATCTCAATTATAACTTAAATTAAAGATTGAGAAGAAAATTTGAAGTAATTTTCTCACCTAAATAGCATGCCAGGTACAAAGCAACACAAGAGATGACACAACTCTTAGGGCATGCAGATGGTTCAATGAGCCAAGGATGGTCAACTTTGAAATTTTTGAAGCATTGAGTAGTAATGTTTAATGAAAACCGCGTGAATTTTTGGAAAGCCCAAATATGGGTAATCAAAAGCCAAGCTTATATAAAAATAAGAAGGTTTAACGACTATCGAAAAGCTAATATAAGAGAAAAACTTATATGAGAACCCAGTAGAGTACATTTCAAGTGAAATGGAAGTGCGCGGATTCCTTAAAAGGATAAAACAATTAAGGAATATGATATAGTCTCATCTCAATAAACCAATATTGAGAAGATAATTGGAAACGAATTATTTGTAAGATACATGATATGACCTCCGTATTCTTAACAAGGATAAAGCTTGTCAATAACAAGCAATTGTCCCCTTACATGGTAACATGTATTGAATAACTTATCTAATTGCTGGAAGTATCTAAAGCACATAAAACCACAACATAATCATGAAATAAAGATAAATGTGATGGTCACGAAAGTAGAAAAAATTTATGTGATGAGTACATGGTTAAAACCTAAATACTTCTTTATAATGATAAATCAGCAGCGAAGTCTCGAATAGAGAAACGTTCAACGACTACCTCAAGGAATGAGGGTAAGATTCAAGTGAATCTGAAATGATAAGCAACCTATTTTTTAGGTTGAAGATATAGTCTGTGCTTAAATGAAAATTTAAGACAAAATGGTGTAACGAACCAAATAAAACATTTTTCAGCTCTTAGTCGCAGGTGAGGTTGTTGCCTAACTTGTAACTAGATAAAGTTAAGAATATCAAAACGTGCCTTACTAAGAAGTACGGGTAAATAGGATTGAGCGTAAAAGCTTAATTTACAAATTTTCAGGTCTTGGCGAAAGCCAAGACCTGTTTTTTTTTTTGTCCCTTGTATAACCAAAGGGAGGGCTATTTTAAATGAACTACCAAAGAAGTAGAGAAAGAAATAGGCGCCTTAAACAATTATCTAGTAAGTTTGAATGTGCTTATTATGATGGAACTAAGCACAGGTTCACCAGATGCTATAGAAGAGAACGTTCAAAGTTTATAAAACGCTTATGTAATAAGAGGTACAGATAAACAGGATTAGAAATTTCCAACACCCCAACTTATAAAAAGATAACAGGTTTTTGGTGGTTATATGATTAAAATATTGTACATCTTTATGTATGTATATATGTAGGAAGAACCACATTATGGAAAATATTATGGAGCAAAATTTAACAATAGCAAACGCTTCTTTTGATGATAAATTAGAATTAAGCGATAAATCATGTAAAGAAGAACAAGCAAGTATAAATAAAGGTAAAAACCCTTCTAAAGTATGGAGCAAAATATACAAAAGAATAGGAAGAAAAATTAATAGGCAAGATAGAATAGAATACGAAAAATCATTTGTAACTAATATGGGTATAGAATGGAAAGATTTATCTCGTAGAGAAATAGCAGGCCACTTGTATTTTGATAAAGAATCATCTAATTGGGTTATTAAGAGCGATGAATGGGTTGGTTTTTTCGGAAAAAATAACGACAATCCCCTTAATTTTAAGATTCAAGATAAAAAATTTGAAAAAGTTATAATTAAGTGGTTTAAGAAAGTGAAAAAGGAGTTAAGACACAAAGGTTACAAGACAGTGCTTACAAATGATGGATATGTTCTTTATGAATATAATTATTTACAAACGCCTGTTTTGTTCATTACAGGTTTAAAAATTCTAAATAAATAATAATCAAGGTCAACTAATAAAATAAAATAGTTGACCTTTTTTCAATTATATAATATAATAATATAAATGAACATTAAGAGAGGTAAATAAAATGGATAATAAACATAAAAAACAATTAACAGAAGAAGAACAAGAAGATTATGAGTTTGAGCAAGCATTGAATAAACTGCCTGTAATTCATGCTCTTCCAGAGGAAGACTGGGATTGTCCAGAAGATGATGCGTACTGGATTGAATGGCAGAAGAGAAGGCATAAATAAATTGGATAAAACACATGGAGGATTAATTAATGATTTTACAAGAAATGGCGCTTTCAAGACCAGATGCCATGGACAGATGCTATAGTTTAGGCATCAAATTTATAGAACATTTTGATAAGATTTATAGTAACTTTCAAGATCCTGATGTTCCTCATTGGGAAGGAGAAATGCAAGGGTGGTTTGATAGTATAAAAAGAATCAAATTAAAATCAACAAATAAACCTTTACTAGATAGGCAGATTATAGATTGGTTCTTTACTGCAACTACATTTCCAGAAGATATTGTAGATATGGATGAAGATGAACAGGAAACATATGATAAATTCTGTACGCTACTTCTAACTAACCTTTCTGTGAAGAAGAGTATTGATAAAATTATTGGTGCTTTACTGTAAAAACTAGTTGATTCTCTCCTATCTCTATATTATAATATACATGTAAGAAAAGGAAAGAGAGGTAAATAGAATATGAAAAAGTATCCATTCAGCGTAAGAAAATATTACCACAACCTTGACTTCCGTGCAAGCCGTATGAAGAATGTTCGTTATCAAGAACAAATGGAAAACAAATACAATGGTAGGCTTGATAAAGAAATTGAAGCGCTGGATGAGGTGATGAGTATTTGTATAGGAAGACCTGTTGCGTGGCTTACAGGAAAGCAATTAGCAGTAGCGCGGGAAGCAGTGGGTTGGGCGGAATCTCAAAGAAAATAAAAATAGCAGATATAATTATTTAAAGGCTAACCATTTTTAGTTAGCCTTTTTATTGTCCCCCCCCCCCTATTGCTAAATTATGCGAATACATTTTAAGGAAATATTGAAATGAGAATATTAGAACATGGTACAAAAGCAAAGATCAAGACTTGTCCAGAATGTAGTTGTAAATTTGAGTTTGATATAAATGATGTAACTACCAAAATTGAAAAAGAAAAAACTACCAAAACAGTTAATTGTCCTGAATGTGGCAAGGTTATAGAAATTGAGGAGTAATATAAACTAAGTTAATACTGGGTTACCTGTAAGTGAAGTAGTTATTAAGAAAATAAGGGCTATAAACAAGTATCCATTTACGAAGATTAAAATATAAAAATATTAATACTAAGGGAGTAGATTTTTATCTACTCCCCTTCTTTTTACATACTTTTTAGTTGATCTTTTCTTTCCCATATTATATAATAACTGCAGAAATTAGAGAAAAGTGTGAGGTATAGAATATGAGAGTAGCAAGAAAACCCAGCGAAAATGAAGTCTTTGTAAATATTTTTAAGAGAATTAGGAGCCCCAGGAATACTCCTCTTACACAGGAAATGCAGGATGTGCTTAATAAGTATAATCTTGAATACTATAAGCAGGGTTGCGGTGGTTATCTTGGACTTATTGGAGAGAACAAACATACCAATTATTGCTGTCACCTTGAATTGGTTTCCATGGGTTCTGTAGAAAAAGATAATAAGGTAAATTGGGTAAATAAAGTAACCAAAATGAGAGAAAGAAATCTTACACATCATTTTGAAAACTACACAATTGATAGTGATACACTGCACATTAAAGAATCTTCCCCAATTGATGATAGGTGCCTTATTAGTAGTTCCAAGGGGCATGATGAGCTGGGAAGAAAATTGAAGCCCACTCAGATGTTTTCCTATGAACGTCAAAGAAAATATTATGAAAAGCATTACTCCATGAATCTTTTGAGATTAATCTGCAATATTATTAAAAATAAAAATAAAGCTCTTAAACTACTTAATCCTAAAGAGGATAAGGAAGCACTTAAGGCAATTAATATTTACAATAACGCAATTGACGATGGGTTCATCAAGAGAGCGGAAAAAGTGGTTGTAGAGTAAGAACAAAGACAAATGAAAAAAGAATCCCAGCACTATTCAAAAATAGCTCTTCAGCATCTTCAAGAACATCCAGAGCATGGAGACATGGTCACTTATGGAGATCTTTCTTTAATGGAAGATCTCTTTGACTTATTTGATGGAGATAGGAAAGAACTAAAAACAAATGGTAAAATAGCCTATATAGGGCATAATTACAGATTTCAATTTGTATTAAATAAATTAGATAAAGAGAGCAAACAACCCAATGCCCTTTTTGAGAAACAGTATCTAAATTACCCAGGAATTATAAATAAGCCAACAAGAGCATTTAAGATTAAGAAGAAATAAATTTTTACAAACCACAGCTATCTACGCAAAAGCTGTGGTTTCTTTTTGCTAAATTAATTGGAACATTTTAGGACATAAAGGTATGATTAACATGAAAAATTACCAAAAAATAGATAAATTAGCAAATGAAATAGCATCATATTTATGTTATTGGGGTTTTAACATAGATTATCTACAAGAAAAAGTAGAACTTTCTTCATTTTTAACTGATTTATATGATGAACTAGAAAATGAAGATCAAGAAGAAATTGATAGATTATATAGTAGATTAGTAAAATTAGTATCAGACTATCTTCAAATTTCCATCCCTAATTCATATGAAGATCCAGTGGCCTATGAATATGAAATCCTTGCACCCCAAATTGAAGATTTTATTAATGATAAAGTAAGAGAAAGTGCAAAAAGAATTATGGCCTCTTCAGAATTTAAAGAATATGTAAGTGAATTAGAAGAAGATGAAAAAGAAGCAATGGGGGAAAGTATGAAAAACACAAGAGTACTTTTAGGCAAATATAAACTAAATGAGGATGTTCCCTCCAGTGCAAGTCCTGAAGATATAGAAAAAACAGCCAACTTCTTAAAATACCAATATAACCTTGATGATTACAATGATAGTTACTATACGGCTGTTGAATTTTTTGATAGTGATGATTGGTATGAGTTGCGTAAGTCAATCAGATATGCAATAGAAGAATTAGATGAAGCTTTTGAACAGTTACCAGATTATAATAACAAAGAAGCAAGAGAATACAGATTAAAAACATCAAAGTTAATTAACATTTGGAATCAATTTGCAGCAATAGCAAAAGAAGAATTTAGAAATGCAGAAAGTGATAATGACAGATACACTTTATTTAAAGCAATAGATACGGACGGCTGGGCAATTAGTAATATCCCTCATTCTGTTATTTCTAAAATTATAACAGGGTAAGGAGCCTTAAAATGTTTGTATGGCAAAAAGGTAAGAAAATTTTAATTAATGATAAGAACCAACCAGATGAAACAAATCCAATTACAATACTAGATCTTGAAGATAATAAATCAGAATTACTTCTTGATGGCCAATCTGTAACTGGAGGAGGTGGAAGTACTGCAGGAGTTACTTCAATAGAGGGTCAGACAGGAGCTGTAACTTTAGAAGCACTAGGGATTAAAGAACTTGCAAAGAAAGATAAAGTTACAGATGCTGAAATAGATAATGAAGCCATTTCGACATCAAAAATAAAAGATCTAGATAATAAATTTACCACCCTAGATGAGAAACTTAAAAATGTTAAGGGTGTAATTAGATTTAAACAAAGTGAGGTCAGCTCAGCACTTGCACAGTCTACAGAATTATATAAAACAGACTTAGCAAATGAAACAGATGAACCCCAAGTAGGCAACTTAGCAATATTCCCTGATAGTAAATCTCTCGTATTATATATTGCCACTATTACTGAAGTGAATGGAGATAGTTACACAATAAGTGATCCAGAGTATCTTAAAGATACATGGGTAATGAGTGGTGAGTGGGCAGCTGGGCCTGCAAGTTATCCTGAAGTTTATACTTACCAAGGCTCAACTTATCTTTGTTTAGTAAGTGATACTAATGTAGCACCTTCAAAGGACGCAACAAAGGAGTGGAGAGTAATCGCAGAAAAACCTGCAACTCCTTCTTACAATGATCTATCCGATAAGCCAGAAATTCCTCGCCCTACATTCTTCAAAGTTACAGGCGACGCAATGAAAGATACCGGGGGAATTGGACAAACATATTTGGTTTCTAATGACAATATATCACCCGCAGATTGGACATTAAAAACAGATGATGTAATTATATTCTACACAGATTTAGCCTACTACATAGGTAAGGTAACTCAAACAAATGGTAATGGAGCTACTGTTCAGGTAGAACAAAGATTAGGATATGTATTTCCAGACATTACTGAAGGTGATGATGGAAAGATATTAAAAGTTCAAGATGGTAAATTAGCTCTAGTTGAGGCATAAATTAGAAATTTGGAGATAAACATGTTTGTATATCAAAGACCAGAAAAAATTCTTATGGTAGATGGAAGATTACCAGATGATGAAAATGCAAAGGTATTAATTGATTTATCAGAAGATAAAGCAAAAGTATTCATTAATGGAGAAGACGCAACCTCAGGAGGTACACCTGTTCCTCCTCCTACACCTGAAACTGATACTACAGAAGAAGTATTTACCCAAACAATAAGTTTTGATGGGGATAAAAATTACTCTTACGATAACCCAGAATTGGAAGTCAATGGGTTAGAAACAGGTACAGTAAACATTACAGGTAAGTTCAAGAAAATTGAAGATAAAGAACAAGTTACCTGTTGGGGTTTCCCGGAAGAAGTTAAAGGTATTGTAGTTATTAAGCTTACAATTGATGGAGTTAAGAAGGGAGAAGCTGAAGGATTTGAATTAAAGATTCAAACAGATAAGGGTACAAATACATATGGTCAAGATGCCCTTGATGGAGATGACTTTATTTATATTGGCTGGCGTAATGATAGAAAGACAGGTACTATTACAGTTAAAGCAAGTACAGAAGCTAAAGAAAAAGTAATTACCATTACAAACGAAGCAACAGTTGCAGAATAAGCAAAATATACAAAGAATATGGGAGAACCTTGTTGGGTTCTCCTTTCTTTTTATGAAAAAATTACAATTTTCTGGGAATTAAGTGTGCTAAATTATACGAGATATTCTTTGGGTATATCCCTGGAATTTTTCATATTTATTCCGCGATAGCGGAGCAAAAATAAACTATGGCGGAGCATAAAAACAATGAAACTTGGAAATGGTTTTAAGTTAGTATATGAAAAAAGAACAGACGGTTCAAGAGAGCTTTACGCTTCTAAACAACCTGTTCCTACCTCTGCAGATGGAAAACTTGATCCTAATCTTAATGCATTAACAGGGATCAAATTTGTATATCAAAAAGAGGGTAAAATTTGGGGTAGCCAAGAAGCATTCCCTACAAAAGATGACACCTCAGCAGTAGTTAAAGTAGATGGGGAAGACCTATTTATTACTGATGTAGCAGGTGCCACTTCTCTTACAGCTGCGTTGACAGCAGGTGGTGGGGTTGTTCTTTCTAAGGATATTACAGATGTTACAACAGCAATTGACATTACAGAAGATACAACTCTTGACCTTAATGG
>CANQPY010000002.1 GCA_947625835.1 uncultured Clostridia bacterium
CCTTTTTCATATCTTGTTTCATCTGTTACTGTTCCCATGTTTTCTAATGGTAATTTAATTTCTCTTGATTTAAAAACTTCATTCATTGTATTTACTGCATTTAATGTTCTTGGAAAACCTATAAAAGGTGCTAACTGATAAATAGTTTCTCTTACTTCAATTGGTGTAGCTCCTGCATTTAAAACTTCCATTAGCTCGTGATCTATTTCTTTACTGGCATCTGGCAAATCTCCAAATAATTTATTAAAAACTTCTTTACTTTCTTCAAAACGATTCATTTTTATTTCTCCTTTCTCTGACACTTTGTCAGCATTATAATATACTACTTCTGACACAATGTCAATGCTTTTTCAAGTTCTTCTCTAATTTTTATGTGTTGTGGGCAAACCCCTTCACAAGCACCACATTTAATACATTCTGACGCTTTTGCTTTTCCATGCCCACTTACTAACCATTCCTCTTGATGTTTAGCAAAAGCCATATCATTATAAAGTGTTAATATATTCATTGCAGTAAATGAACCTGATATTCCTATATTCATTGGGCAAACTTTTGCACAATAATTGCAAGTAGTACATGGTATTAAAGATATTTTATTCAATTCCTCTTGGGCTTTATCTATTGTTTTTTTATCTTCTTCTGATAATTTTGTAAAGTCTTTCATATATGATATATTATCATCCATTTGCTCTCTACTGCTCATTCCTGATAAAACTGTTATAACTCCATCCAAATTTGCTGCAAATTTAACTGCCCATGATGCCATTGACATACTTGGATTTGCTTCTTTCAATACTTTTGCAACTGTTTCTGGTGGATTTGCTAACATTCCTCCCTTTACGGGTTCCATTATAATTACTGGCTTGTTATATTTTCTCGCTACTTTATAACATGCTTTAGATTGTATTGCTGGATTTTCCCAATCAGCATAGTTTATTTGTAATTGAACAAACTCTGCTTCTGGATGTTTCTTTAAAATTTCCTCTAATTCTTCTGGTGTTGAGTGGAATGAAAATCCTATGTGTTTTATCTTTCCTTCTTCTTTCTTTTCCTTAACAAATGACCACATATCAAATTCATCAAATACCTTTGTTCTTCCTTCTCCTAAATTATGTAATAAATAAAAATCAAAATATCCTGCTCCTGTTTGTTTTAATGATGTTTCAAACTGTGCTATTGCATCCTCTCTTGTTTTGCTACCTACCCATGCTGCATTTTTAGTAGCAAGCTGAAAACTTTCTCTTGGGTATCTTTCAACTAGAGCCTGTCTTATAGCATCTTCACTACCTGTATATGCCCATGCTGTATCAAAATATGTAAATCCTGCTTCCATAAAGTGATCCACCATAATTTTTGTTTCTTCCACATCTATTTTTCCATCTTTCTGTGGTAATCTCATAAGTCCAAAACCCAATTTTTTAATTTCTTCTCCTAAATATGACATTTTTATTCCCCCCTTTAAAACTTGTTCATACTTCCCATTCTATAGCCTTCTAAATCTAATGTAACATAAGAAAAACCATATTCTTTAAAAGATTTTACGATTTTTTCTCTATTTTCTTTTTTGACAATTTTTTCAATTTCATTTGGTTCAATTTCAATTCTTGCCATATCTTCACCATGAATTCTAACTCTAACTTGTTTTAAGCCCATATCTAAAAGTAATTGTTCTGCTTTATCTACCATCTCTAATTTTTCCTCTGTTATAGTTTCTCCATATACAAATCTACTAGCCAAACAAGCAAAAGATGGTTTATCCCATGTAGGAAGTTCTAATTTATTTGAAAGAAGTCTTATTTCTTGTTTATATAATTTAGCATACTTTAATGGACTTTTTATTTTTAGCTCTGCTATTGCTTGTGACCCCGGTCTATAATCATCCATATCGTTCATATTTGAACCTTCTACTAATTCATCTATTGCATTGTCTTTGGCTATTTGCATCATTTTTTTTAACAACTCTTTTTTGCAAAAATAACATCTGTTTTTTGGGTTTTCAGCAATCTCTTTTACATTAAGTACATCACTTTCGATTATAATATGCTTTATGTTTTCTTTCTTGCAAAAGTCTATTGCTTCGTTTAATTCTCTTTTAGGAACAAAGCATGATTTAATTGTAATAGCAATAACATTATCTTTTAATACTTGTTTTGCCTTTTTTAGTAGAAATGTTGAATCTACACCTGCTGAAAATGCTACTGCAACACTTTTTAATTCTTTCAAATAGTTTTCTAATACTTTTTCTTTCTCATCTATTTCTGACATTTTAGTTTCTCCTTTTTTATGATTTAACTATTAATTTATTAATTTGATTTGCAATAAAGCCTGCTCCATAACCATTATCTATATTTACTACACTTACTGAATTGCTACATGAATTTATCATACTTAATAATGCTGCTACTCCTCCAAAATTTGCTCCATATCCAATAGAAGTTGGAACTGCTATAACTGGTACTTTAGATAATCCTGCCACAACAGTTGCCAAAGCTCCTTCCATTCCTGCAACAGCAATTATACAATTTGCTTTTTCTAGTTTTTCTCTTTGTGATAATATTCTATGAATGCCTGCTACTCCTACATCATAAATTCTTTCTACTTTACTTCCAAAAAATTCTGCTGTCCCGAGCTGCTTCTTCAGCAACTGGAATATCTGCTGTTCCACCTGTGCAAATAGCAATATTCCCTACTTTTTCTTTTCTTTTTTCTATTTTTAGTATTTTAGATATATTGTCATATTCTATATTTGGAATTTCTTTTTTTAATAACTCATATTGCTCGTAGCTTGCTCTTGTTCCTAAAACTTCTCCATTTTCTTTGTATATATTAGTATAAATCTTCGTTAAAAATTCATTAGGCTTTCCTTGACAAAAAATAACTTCACTTGCACCTGTTCTTTGTTTTCGATTATGATCTATTTTTGCATATCCTAAATCTTCATATTGATTATTTTTTATTTCTTTTTCTGCTTGTTCAATCGTTATTCTATTATTTTTTAAATTTTCTAATATCTCCCTTATATCCATATTCTAATAAATGTAATCTCCTTCTATTTAAGTTAATTTATAAAATTCTTTTAATGGAATATTATTTTTTTTAGCCAATTCCTTTATACTTTCATATTCAGGATATATATAAGTTTCTCCATTATTTATTACTTTTTTTGCTTTTATTTTTCCATATTTGGTGTCTATTTGGGCAATTTCTCTACCAAGTTCTGTTCTATATTCAAAGCGATATCTAATACCAATAGTAGTTGTTTCTTTAAAGATAATATTTTGTAATTTATATATATCTTCTCTTTTACATGCTACTGTTAATCTATAAGCTGGTCTATTTTTCTTCATAAAGATTGGTGTATAAAATACATCTAATGCTCCGTTTTCAAATAATAATTCTTGTGTATATCCTAATATTTCTCCACTACAATCATCAACATTAGTTTCCATTACAACAAAATCTTCATTTGGCTTTTCCATTTTTCCATAATATACTTTTAAAATATTTGGTATTTTCAAGTCCTTAAATCCAGCTCCCCATCCTATTTTTTCGGTTTCCATAGCAGGTAAATTTATAAATTCTTCAGCAAGTTCACTAATTATTGCTGCACCTGTTGGTGTTACCAATTCTGTATCTACATCTATTTGTCTAAATTTTACATTAGAAGATGCAAATATTTCACTTGTTGCAGGTACTGGCACTGACATAGTTCCATGGGCGCATTCTATAAACCCATATCCATCATTTACAATACTTGAAATAATTTTATCTGGATTTATTTTATTAATCAAAATAGCTGTCCCAACAATATCTATAATAGAATCTATTGCTCCTACTTCATGAAAATGCACTTCTTCTAAAGATTTATTATGTACTTTAGATTCTGCTTTTGCTACTCTTAAAAATATTCTTTTTGCTAAATCTTTTACATCTTCTTTTAAAGAACTATTATCAATAATTTCATTTACATCTTTTAAATTTCTATGTTCGTGATGATGATGTTCATGATCATGGTGATGGTGTTCGTGTTCTTCTAAATGATGTACATGTCCGTATTCATCTTTTCCATCAACAATAACATCTACATAAGTTCCTGTTATTCCATTTTTTATTTTTTTAGATATTTGTAGTTTATATCCATTTATATTTAGTTTTTTTAATTCTTCTGATAAGTAATTTTCATTTCCAACGATTTCTAATAAAGCTCCAAGTACCATGTTTCCACTAATCCCACTTGAGCAATCAAAATATAAAGTTTTCAAAATTAACCACCCTTTCTTCTAGCATATTGTCAGTAGCATAATATACTAATTCTGACACAATGTCAATACTTTTTTTTATTTTTCAAAAAAAATGTTACTGTTCAGACTTTAACTTGCTTGCTATAAAAAGTTCAATATATTTTTATTTATAACTCCCAGCCACATAACAGACTATAATAAAAAGCTTTTATAATATTTTTTATAAATGCGTAAGCGACCAAACGAAGCAAAGCGAAGTGCGATTGGAGCAACTTACATTTTTGTTTTTTATTTTGTAAGTTGCGACAAACAAATTTATAAAAAATATTATAAAAGCTTTTTAACAGTCTGTAATTTGCTGGTCCCCCCGATTTGTTATAAATAAAAAATATATTGAACTTTTTATATATAATTAATTTTAGTCTGAACAGTAACAAAAAAAATAGCTTATGCTTTTTACATAGCTATTTTTCAATACTTATATAACTCTACTATTTTTAATAAAAGACATATAATCATCTACTATACATGTAATTTGTCAAGCTGATTATATCAAACTAATCTGTTCATCTTTATTTGTTTTCCAACTTTTTTGATTAGCATCGTGGATTTTGTCGCCTTCTTCATTTCCACCAATTAAAAATGGAGATGTAGGAATATGTCTTTTCATATTTTCTCTAACTAGACCAGCATTTGCATTAGCATAGCAATATTTACATAGATGCCCACAAGTATTATATGCTCCTATATCATTTCCCATTAAACAATTACAATCTTCTCGAAGGCTTTTTCTTTTTGGTGGATTTAATTTTGTTCCTATTCCTTTTTCTACTATTTCTTGGCTCATACAACCTTTACAATCAATACCATATTCAGCAAGATATGTTTTTTCACAACAACTATGAATTGTCATTCCATTTTCTTTTCCTATTCTTGCAAATGCTTTCCCGATTTGTACCCCCTCATCTCTTGTAGGTGGTCTAATATCAGGTGCATTTCTTTTTACCTTTTCATATAAGTCTAAAAAACTAATTGTTACATCTTTGGTGTATCCTTTTAATTGTTTAGCTATTTTTTCAAATTCTTCTATATGTTTTTTTATAGTATATCCCATTCCAATAAATATTGGATCATATCTCCAGTGGGTAGAATTAACTCCAATATGCTCTGATAATTTTTTAAAACTTTCAATTACTTTCTCTTTATCTGGAACTACTGGCTCTATATCTTTTCCATAAGGTGTTATTGTAACAAACCAATATTGTTTATATACATCTAATTCATCTAAATATTTTAGCATTGGCTCTGGATTTTTAGTACAAAATGCAAGACAATCTACTACATTTGGAGATAAATTATACTTTGTAACTTGTGATTTATAATATGGATTTCTTACATAAACAAAACCATCTCTTATTCTATTCATTAACCATTTTGAATAAAATGCTGGTATATCTGTTCTACAACCTGTATTTATTATCATTTTTAATTTTCCTTTTCTTCAATAAATTTTTTTATATCTTCTTGTATTTCTATAAATCTATCTTCTAAATTATAAAAACTTCTTGTATCTTTATTAAATCTAACTAAAATCCAATTTTTATTTTCAAGTATCATTTGCTCAAATGGGAATCTTATAATTCCAGGTGTATTAAATCCAACTCCAAATTCAATTAACAATACATTTTTGTTCTTATTTCTTTCTAAAAATTCGCTATACTTTTTATTCTGCTTATACCAATTTTCATCTTGAACAAAGTAAGCATCTTTTCTTAAATTCATATCCATATTTCCTTTACAAATAGGACATTTCATTACTAAATTACTTGGTATTTTGCGATTATTTGTATTAACAAGCCATTTTTCTACCAATTCTTCATCATAATACAATTTATTATGGCAAGCCTTTTCACATTGTAAATAAGCATAATCTCCTTGAGTTGCAAATATGTTTTCTTTATTAAATCCTGCTTTTTCAAATTGACCATCTACATTCGTAGTAATTACAAAATATTCTTTATCTTTTACTAAATTATATATATCACAATATAGTTTCAAAGGCTCTTTATTAAATCTGTTTAGTTTAATTAGTCTTGCCCAAAATGCCCATTTTTCTTCTTGTGTATTAAATGGATAAAATGATGCTGAATATAAATCTTCAAAATTATATTTATCTATAAAGTCTTTATAGTTACTTTCAAAATTTTTTCCTGAATATTCTAATCCTGCTGAACTTGATAATCCACTTCCTGCACCTATCAAAATGCAATCGGCTTTATTTATTAAATCTTTTATATCATTTAATGTTTTTTTCATATATCATCACATCCTTGTTGCTCCAAAGATTAAAAACAACTTTATCTATCTTATCTTGGTTTTTACTTATAAAGCTATCTACTGTTTTTAATGCAATTTTACTTGCTAAATCTTTTGGAAACCTAAATACTCCTGTTGAAATGCAAGGAAATGCTATTGTTTTAATTCCATTATCTACTGCTAAACTTAAAGAATTTTTATAGCAGTTTGCAAGTTCTTCTTTTTTACTTTCTGTAACTTCATTTTCTATTATCGGTCCAACTGTTTGAATAACATATTTACTTGGTAGATTATAACCTTTTGTTATTATTGCTTTTCCTGTTTCAAGATTATAGTTTAATTCTTTCATAATTTCATTACAAGCTAAGCGAAGTCTAACTCCTGCAAAAGTATTTATTTGATTATCTATACAATTATGATTTGGCATAAAGCACCCTAACCCCTGTGAATTTCCTGCATTTACAATTGCTTCAATTTTTAATTTTGTTATATCTCCTCGCCATAAGCAAATTTTATTGCTGTTTAATAAATTAGATTCTTTATATAGTTCTTTTATTGTTTTTATATTTTCTATATTAGTTATATTTGCTTTTTGTAATTCTTCTTGCAAATATTCATCTTCCACTTTTAAAAATTCATTTGATATAGGATTTGCTTGTCTTATATTTACTAATGCTCTATACAATGACTTTTTATCTCTATTAGTACAATCAAAATTATTTCTACTTGATTCTTTTAGCAAATATTCAATTAGATAATCTAATTTTTCCATAAATACCACCTAACTAATAACCTTCAATTTATTAAATAAGACTGATATTTTTAATCAGTCCTATTTTAAATTTTACTTTTTGTCTTTATATTTATTTCCAAAATCCTTCATTAAATCAATTATTGGCTTTAATTCTTCCCCTTTTGAACTTAATGAATATTCTACTTTTGGTGGAACTACAGCATAAGTTTTTCTATTTACAATACCATCATTTTCAAGTTCTCTTAAATTCTCTGTTAATACTTTTGCAGAGATTCCAATAATAGATTTATTTAATTCATTAAATCTTTTTGTTCCTGTAAGTAAATCTCTTAATATTAAACATTTCCACTTATTTGATAATATTGATGCAGTATATTCTACTGGACATTCTGTATAAACTTTTGCCATAATTCTCTTTTCCTTTCTACCTACATAGCTTTAGCAACAACTTCTCCATTTGCATTTTTCATATTTCCTGTCTCTTTATCAAGTAATAATGGATCTGCGCTTGCAAGTATTTTATTTGAATTTTCTTCATCATACCAAAATACTTTATCACTATTTAAAACATTCATTCCAACTATTGCATTTTCAGGAACATTACTTGTATAATTTGCCCTTCCTTCTATTGCTCCACTTTTTATTGTGTTTATTTCTTCATCTGAATAAGGTTTTGCATTTGCAGGGTTTACTATACCTTTTCTTTCAAAATATTTTTTTGAATAATAAATTATTCCAACTCCTGCTCCTTCGTGATTTAAACTAAAACCATAAGCCCAATTTTCCATATCTAAATACCTCCTAAATTTTTATTATATTTGCATTATAACAGAGTATTTTATATTTAGGAAGTACGCACTTTTTTGTAATATAGTTACCTATAAGTAAGTTTTATTGATTTTACTTATTTTCAAAGTTATAATTTTTTTATATGAATAACAAATTATCATTTTCATTTTATTTATATCACAAAATTTCTCTTATTTCAATCAACTTTCTTATTTATAGGCAATAAAATAGAAATAATTTTGTTTCTAACATTGGGGTCACACGGGGGTAAAATCTTCTGGATGAGAAAACAAAACAATCCATTTGCCTTTATAATCATTTAAACTAACTCTTCCAAAAGTAGTTATAGCATCAAAATCTGGTGCTTTTTGTCCTATTTTAACATTTCCATTTGTTAATAATTCATAATCCATAAAAATAAACTCCTTCCTTTTATGTTAATAAAATTTACCTTCTACCACACAAATTTTTCTGTACTTCCTTTAACTTGCTTACCCCTTCACTTTGCTCTCTAATAATTGTATCTGCAACATTTTTTAGCCTTGGATCAATATAGTATTGCAATAAATTATTACACATTTTAATTGCTCCTTCGTGATGTGGTATCATTTCATTTACAAAGTCTAAATTAATATTTATGCATCTAGGGCTATTTTTCATTTTTTTTATCATATTTTGAGTAATTGATAAATACTTTTCAATATAATTATTTACATCTCTTGGAATATTCCTGAACCCATATGTTCTTTGCTCTATTTCTTTCATTTGTTCAATGCCTCTTGTTTGCATCTCAATAATTCCTTTTGCAATTTTTTGTAATGGCTCATATCTTGTGTAATTCAATAAATTTTCACTCATATAAATTGCTGCCCTATGATGTGGTATCATACACCTAATAAAGTCGATTGTAATGCTATTTGTAACTTCTTGTGATAACATTTCATCTGCCATCTGATTTAATATTTCATCAAACCTAGCTAAATATCTTCTTGCCATCATAATCATTTTTTGATTTTGCATAAATTCACTCTCCTTTTTTTATATTCTAGGAAAGTCTGAATTAGAAAATGATAGACTTTCCGTAGAAGATAATTATTTTATATCATATAAAAAAATATTAAAAATGTTACTTAAAGTAAAAAATGTATATATTTATAAATTTTGGAAATACTTTTTTTAGGTGGTGATTTAATTATGACAAATAAAGAACTTTTGTATATTGAGGATGCTTTAGGACATGAAAATATCATGAAAACATGTAGCAAAACAGCTAGCTCTCAATTAAAAGATGTTAATCTCTCTACTTATTTAGGAGAATTAGAACAAAAACATACAGAATTATTTAACAAATTTTTAAATTTATTATAGGAGGTATTTTCAAAATGGAAGATAAGGATTTAATGGAAAAAGAGCTTTTAATTGTTAAAGGTGTTTGTGATTTATATCTTCATGGTACAATAGAATCAACAACAGCAGATGTTCATAAAACTTTTAAAGAAGCTTTAAATGAAACATTAGATATTCAAAACAAATTATATAATTTAATGGCTGAAAAAGGTTGGTATAAGACAGAAAATGTAGAACAAACAAAAATTGATTCTACAAAACAAAAATATGCATCAAAATAATGTTTAACAAAAAAATTAAGATTTTTAAAGCAGTTAATTGCTTTAGAAATCTTAATTTTTTAATTTTATTTAATTATTTTTCCGCCACCAATTACAATATCTCCATCATAAAATACTGCTGATTGTCCTGGTGTAATTGATTTTTGTGGTTCATCAAATATAACTTTTACTTTATCTTCTTTTTGAATAATTTTAGCATTATAACATTTAGCAGAATATCTAGTTTTTACTTGAACATTTAAAGGTGTTTCTATTTTATCACATACTAAAAAATTGTAATTTGATACCATAAATTCTTTTTTATATAGTTCCTTTTCTTCTCCTACAATTAATTCATTTTTATCTGGATTAAATCCAATTACATATAAAGGATTTGGATAAGAAATTCCTAAGCCTTTTCTTTGACCTATTGTATATTTGTATAATCCTGTATGTACTCCTAATATTTTGCCATCTTGAGTTACAATGTTGCCTTTGGTAGCTTTTAGGTCAGAATTTTTTTCTAGAAATTCTTTGTAATTTCCATCTGGTATAAAACATATGTCTTCACTATCTGGCTTGTTTGCAACTGGCAAATTATGCTTTTTTGCTATAGCTCTTATTTCGTCTTTACTTTTAAAATTCCCTAATGGAAATTTTACTTTGTCTAACAAATCTTTTGGAAGATTATATAATACATAACTTTGGTCTTTTCCAATTGCATCTGATTTTTTCAATACATTTTGCTTATATTTTTCATCATATTCTATTTTGGCATAATGGCCTGTTGCAATAAAATCACATCCGAAGTTCTTGTGCTTTTTTATACATACTACCAAACTTTAAATATTTATTACATTCAATACAAGGATTAGGTGTTTTGCAGTTTTTGTAGCATTCAATAAAATCTTTTATTACATATTTATTAAATTCTTCTTTAAAATTTAAAGTGTAATGTGGTATTTCTAAATAGTCACATACTCTTTTTGCATCTAAACTAGAGGAAAGACTGCAACAGCTTCCCTCTAATTCTCCTTCCCATAATTTCATTGTTATTCCAATTACTTCATATTCTTGCTCTTTAAGTAGAATAGCTGATACACTGCTATCTACTCCGGCCACTCATTCCTAATAGAATTCTTTTTTTCATTTAATTACCACAACTTTCACAATGATGTTCCTTTAATTTGCATTTTTCTTTTATTTCTTCTTCTGTCATTTTTCCTTCTTTACGATAATAATCTGCAATTGCTTCGTGAATTGCTTCTTCTGCTAAAACAGAACAATGTAATTTAACAGGTGGTAAACCTCCTAAAGATTCTACAACATCTGTATTTTTTAGTTCTAATGCTTCTTCTAATGTCTTTCCTTTAATCATTTCAGTTGAAATGCTACTTGTTGCAATTGCTGCTCCACATCCAAATGTTTTAAATTTAACATCTGTTATAATGTTGTTTTCAACTTTAATAAACATTTTCATAATATCTCCACAAACTGGATTTCCAACTTCTCCAACTCCAGATGCATCTTCTATTTTTCCAACATTTCTTGGATTTGTGTAATGATCTACTACTTTTTCTGAATATTCCATTATTTATTTTCTCCTTCCATAAATTCTTCCCATAATGGTGACATTTCTCTTAGTCTTCCCACTATTTCTACTAAACTTTCAATTACATAGTCTATTTCTTCTTTTGTGTTATCTTTTCCTATTGAAATTCTAAGAGAACCATGTGCTATTTCATGTGGTAAGCCAATTGCAAGTAATACATGTGATGGGTCTAAAGAACCTGATGTACAAGCACTACCACTTGATGCACAAATTCCTTTCAAGTCTAAGTTTAAAAGTAATCCTTCACCTTCAATAAATCTAAATGAAATATTGCTATTTCCTGGCAATCTTTTTACTCTATCTCCATTTACTTTGATATATGGTATTTTTTCTTCTATTTGTGCTACATAGTAGTCTCTTAATTCTTTTATTTTTTTATTGTGCTCTTCTAAGTTTTCATATGCAAGTTCTATTGCTTTTCCTAAACCTACAATTCCTGGTACATTTTCTGTTCCTGCTCTTTTATTTCTTTCTTGATGTCCTCCGTTTATAAATTTATCAAATCTAACTCCTTTTCTTACATATAATGCACCAATTCCTTTTGGTCCATAGAATTTGTGAGCTGATAATGATAAACTGTCGATGTTTAATTCTTTTACATCAATTTTTACACTTCCAACTGCTTGAACTGCATCTGTATGGAAATATACATTATGTTTTTTTGCAATTTCTCCTATTTCTTTAATTGGCTCTATTGTTCCAATTTCATTATTTGCAAACATAACAGTAATTAGTATTGTTGTTTCTTTTATTGCTTTTTCTAATTCATCTAATTTTACAATTCCATTTTCGTCTACACCAATATAACTTACTTCAAACCCTTCTTTTTCTAATTGTTTGCAAGTTTCTAATACTGCTGGATGCTCAATGCATGATGTGATAATATGGTTTCCTTTATATTTATAACTATGTGCTATTCCTTTTATTGCAGTGTTATCACTTTCACTTCCTCCTGCTGTAAAATAAATTTCACTTGGTTCGCAGTTTAAAGCTTTTGCTACTTTTTCTCTTGCATCTTCTACTGCTTTTCTATTTTCTCTTCCTATTTTATAAATAGAAGATGGATTGCCATAGTTTTCTAATAAATATGGCATCATTGCTTTTACAACTTCCTCATCTGTTTTAGTAGTTGCATTATTGTCTAAATATATTGTTTTCATATTTTTCCTTCCTTTCCTATTAATTCAGTAGGAATTATACTATATATTTCCTAGTAAGTCAATAGGAATTGCAAATTATTTTATTAAATCTTCTAAAGTTTTACTATCCACATAGTCATTGATAGCATCATCTAAGCCTTTCCAAAAAGATAGGGTTTTGCAATTTTCTCTTTTATCACATTCACCGGTCTTCTGTTAGGCAATAAATTGGAGCTAAATCTCCTTCAGTTGCTCTTAAAATATCTCCTACTGTATATTCTTCCGCTTTTTTAGCTAATTTATACCCTCCATTATTTCCTCTTGCTGTTTCTAAAAATCCTGCTTTATTTAACATTGCTATAATTTGCTCTAGATATTTATTTGATAATTGTTGTCTTTTTGCTATATCTTTTAAGGATATAAACTTTTCATTTCCATTCATTGCTAAGTCCATCATAACTCTTATTGCGTATCTTCCTTTTGTTGATATTTTCATAGGCTTTTCCTCCTTATTTTTTTAATGCTTCTAATAGCCACTTTCCTTGCTCTGATAATTCTTCTTCTGTCCATCCGGTTACTTTATCTGTATTTTTTAGTAAAGCAGAACTTTCATCTTTATTTGATAAATTCCAGCACATCCAACTAATATTGTTTTGGTTTAAAATATCAATCCATTTATCTGCTTCTACTTTATCTAAATTTCCATTTCCTGAAGCATCTGAAATACCAAATTCTGATACAAAAATAGGTAATCCTGATTGTAATGCAGTAGTCATTTTTTGCCTTAATGCTTCTTTATGTGTTGCTGCATAAAAATGTAAAGCATACATGATATTGTTTTGCCCTATTATGGGACTTTTTGCAACAATATCTACATCTTGAGACCAAGTTGGAGTTCCTACAATAATAATTGCGTCTTTATCTACATTTCTAATTTCTCCAATTAAATCTTCTGCATATGGCTTAATGTCCTTTTCCCATGTAACATTTCCATTTGGTTCATTACAAATTTCATATAATACATTATCATAATCTTTATATTTTGATGTCATTTCTCTGAAAAATTCAATTGCTGATTGCTTATTTGTGTTTGGATTTCCATCATTTAAAATGTGCCAATCAATTATAACATAAATTCCTGCATTTTTAGCATATTCTACGCCTTTGCTTACAATTTCATGTAATTGCTTATTATATCCATCATTTGGATTAGAATACATTGCAAGTCTTATTGCATTAATTCCCCAATTATCTCTCATATAAGTAAATGCATCTTGATTTACATATTGAGGAAACCATTGCAATCCATGTGTGCTTACTCCTTTTAATTGAAATGTATTTCCATTTTGGTCTATTATATTTGTACCATTTACACTCAATTTTCCATGTAAGCTAACAGGTGTGGTTTCAATTTCATTTGCTTTTGGTTCGTCTTCTACTGCTTTATTATTTTTGTATAGATAATTTGCAAATAAAAGTCCTAAAACTATTATTCCAATTAAAATGACACTTTCTATTACTCTTTTCATTTTTCATTATCTCCTTGTCTTTTTTCAACTAATTTTGCATTGAAGCTTCTTTTTCTTCAACTAATTTGCAAATTAAATCTGCTGACTTTTCTACACCTAAAACATCACTATTTATACATACATCATAATTATTATAATCTTTCCAATCCTTCTCAGTATAATATTTATAATGATTTGCTCTTAGTTTATCAATTCGTTTTATCTCTTTTTCTGCATTATTCTTATCAAACCCATAAATTTTAGTTGCTCTTTCTATTTTATCTTCCATACTACTATACACAAAAACTTTTAGAACATTTTCTTTATCTTTCAAAATAAAATCTGCACATCTTCCAATAATAACACAAGATTCTTTATCTGCCACTTCTTTTATAAGTTCTGATTCTTTTATAAACAATTCATCTGAATTGTCTAACCCTACATAATATCCATTATTTAAACTTGCTAAAACATCTCTTTTTTGTTCATTATTTTCAATATATTCTTCTGAAAGTCCTGTTATTTGAGCAACTTTTTCTATAAAGTCTTTATCATAGAATTTAATTCCTAATTTATCAGCAACTAATCTTCCAATATATCTTCCTCCAGAGCCATATTCTCTAGATATTGTAATAACCATTTGCTTATTTAATTTATTATCTGTACTTGTATCATCTATTAATGCTGAGCTCTTTAAATCACTTTGTTTTAAATGTTTTAATTCAAATACTAATAAAATTACTGCAATAACAAATGCTAATCCATCTGCAACGGGTCCTCCGTAAAGAATTCCCATCATCCCAAACATGCTACTTAAAATCATCATAGCAGGTATTAAAAACAATATTTGTCTAGATAAAGATAATGCTGCACTTTTAATACTTTTTCCAATTGCTTGAAAGAAAATTCCAGATGGAATTTGAATTCCATTACAAATGCAAAGTAAAAGATATGTTCTAAATGCTAAACAAGCAAATTCCATATATTTTTCGTCTCCGCTACCAAATATTGCAATTAATTTATCTGGAATTGCTTGGAATAAAATAAATGCAATTGTGCTAATTATAACACCTAAACCTAGTACTCGTTTTAAAGTAGATTTAACACGATCAAATTTTCTTGCTCCGTAGTTATAACCAAAAATTGGTTGAGCTCCTACCGCAATACCAATAATAATACTATTTAAAATTTGATTTATTTTCATTACAATTCCAAGTACAGTAATTGGTATGTCAGAACCAAATTTACTTTCTGCACCATATTTTGCAAGTAAATTATTTTCTACTGCTACAACAAATACAAAACTCATCTGAGTAATAAAACTACTAATGCCAAGTGCCATTACTTTTCTTCCTATGTTAAATTTAGGTTTAAATATTTCTTTATTTACTGATATAGATTTAAATTTTTTAATATAAATTGCATTAAAAAGAAAAGTAATAAATTGGCTAAATATAGTTGCAATTGCAGCACCTTCTACTCCCATTTTAAATATAAAAATAAAAATTGGATCTAAAATTGTATTTAGAATTGCACCTACAACCATAGTTGCCATAGAATAATTTGGACTTCCATCTGCTCTTATTATTGAATTTAGAGTAGTACCTATCATCATAAAAGGTAATCCGAATTGCAATAATTCCTCCATATTTTAAAGCATAATCCCTTAAGTTGTCTGTACAACCAAATAAGTTTAATAGTTGTGGTAAAAATATTAAAGTAATTACTCCAAATAATATAGATATAATTACAGATAAAATAATTCCAGTTCCTACACCTTTAGCTGCATCTTCCTTCTTTTTTTCTCCTAATTTTAGGCTCAAATAACTTGCAGAACCATCTCCAAGCATTAAACTAAATGCTAGACCAATCATTGTTAATGGAAATACAACATTTGTTGCTCCATTTCCTAAGTATCCTACCCCATGTCCAATAAAAATTTGGTCTACTATGTTATATAATGAATTAACAAGTAGTGATATAATACAAGGAATGGAAAATTTTCTAATTAGTTTTCCTATTTTCTCTGTTCCTAGTATGTTTTCTTCTTTTTCCAATTTTCTTCCTCCTTTTGTTTTTTAATCATTTAAAAAGACAACACTATATTTTTCGTGTTGGCTTTTTTTAATTTTTTCACATATGCTATTTTATCATAATTAATCAATCATTGTCAAGATTTCTACTTTGCTTTAATCGTAAGTAACCGAAGTTCTTCCCATACATTATATGCTAAATTCAACCTAAATAGTAATGTAGGTTTTGCGCCTGCCCTATTTTTATCTACTACACAAGCATAATATCTTACATCTGGATTATTTGACTTTTCTAGATCATAAAATTTTGTATCAACTTCTTGTAGTGAATACTCGTAATTTTGCAATGAATCTCTATGGATTTGTTTCATTAAAGTTAAAGTATCTAATACTTCTTTTACTGTTCTACTTACAGCTAAATCATTTACATTTAAATTAACTGGCAATGTATCACTTTCTGCTAATTGTAATGTCGAACATATAAACAATCCAAAATTTTGTGCTAAGTTAGAAAGAATTGTTGCTGTTTTCTTTAATTCTTCACCAATTCCAATATTTGCAGTGTCAGTTTTTAATGTATCATAAAATACATATTCTATTTTTTCTTTATAGTAATAATTTATAATTACTTTTTTTAGTTCATCGTTTGTATGGTCTGTTATATTTATAAAATAAATTGAATTATTTATTTGTTCATTTGCCCAGTCTGTAATTGAAATAGTATCTCTATATTCTTGTGAAATTTCTGTTAATCTTTTTACAAATGCTGATTGTTTTTCCTTTTTTTGTCTTAATACAAATCCATTTTCATCTACTTCTACTTCTTTTGGGTTATCTGGCCTAAACTTAAATTCTAATAATTCTCCTTCTGTTTTTGAGATTTGTTTTTTATACAATTTTTGCATTTGTTTATTGTTTATAATTGTAGTAATTAGACATAGCCTCATTTTTTCTTCAGACATTTCGTTTGAAATAAGTAAAACTTTTTTATGATTAAGAAGTGCAACATGTGCTGCTAAATTAATTGTAAATCTACTTTTACCAGCATTTGATGGCATGGCATAAGCCATTGTTTCTCCTTTTCTAATTCCTTTAAATACTTTTGTTAAAATTGGAAAAGGCAATTGCAAACCATTTGTTAAGTTGTTATCACCTAAAGCAAGAAAGCTTGATAAATCTTGATTTAATATTGCACGTTTAAATTTTCCAGTGTCATTTACTTGTATAACTGCACTTTCTACTTCTTCTATTGACATTTTGTCATATAATTCGTAGTCTTTAATTTCAATAATTCTATCTTGAATTTCTTGAATAGGCACAGCTAAATAATTTTTTCTTAAAACAAATAATTTTTGAAGTTCAACATATATTTTTTCTATATTATAATGCTTATCTTTTACTTCTTGTCTTAATGTATTTTTTAGTTCATATACTTCTTCAGAATCCTTTGAAAAGTTAAATCCGCTTTTTGCTACTTCAAGAGAATATGCCCCTCCTTCTGTAAATAATATACTTTTATATATATTAAGCATTGCTGGACTTTCAAAATAACACTCTTCAAATAAAAAATAATATTTAACTATTTGTCTTGGATCTGTTAATAATAAACCAATAAATTGTCTTTCCAATTGAATATTGCTTAATTCAACTGGATAATCTTGAAGGCTCTCTTCTTGTTGTGAATTTAAATTGATTTTTTGCCTTTTTTCTCTTGGTTTTCTAGGTTTCTTCTTTTGACCTAGTTTTTCAATTTTCTTCAAGGCTGATGCATAATCTTTTCTTTCCAAATCTTTTTTTATTTTTTCAATAAGTTCACTATTTTCTGGTGTTACTGGTATATGATTTATCAACTTATATAATTCTTCTCTATTATTATCTTGCATATACATTCTCCTATCTTTTGTTTCATTAACTTTATTATATACTTTCGTCTTATTTTTAGCAATACTTTTCTAAATTCTTTTTACTTGTGATTTAGTATAAAATATGTTACAATATTATCAAAAAATTTGTTTTTGCAACTATTAAGGAGGGCAAGTTATATGGCATTTGACGGAATTGTAACAAAAGCAATTGCATCTGAATTGCAAAATCTTTCAGGCAGTAAAATAGATAAAGTTTTCGAGCCAAATAAAAATACTGTAGTTTTAGGTTTTTATCATTCCGGTTTACATTACTTATTAAATATATGTATAGATTCTCAAAATTACAGAATAAATTTAACTACACATCCAAAGCCAAATCCAAAAATTGCGCCTAATTTTTGTATGCTTCTTCGTAAGCATTTAATTGGAATGTATATTAAAAATATTACTACATCTAATTTGGAAAGGCTAGTTATTATTGATTTAGAGGGCTTAGATGATTTTGATGATGTTGTGTCTAAAAAGCTAATAATAGAGCTAATGGGAAAGCATTGCAATATTGTTTTATTAGATGAGCAAAATGTTATTATTGATAGCATGCGACATATTAATAATAGTGATACTATGCGAGCTATTATTCCACATAGCAAATATTCTTTTCCTACCACTCATAAATATAATTTTTTAGATTGTGTATCTTTTGAAGATTTTTATGAAAAACTTTCTTCTAACGAAATCAGTGATGTTTTTAATGGTATTAGTAAATCTTTTGTTATTGAAGCTATGAAACATCTTAATATTGATAGTTTAAATTATGAAAATTTAAAAAAGTTATATTATTATATAAAAAATATTATTAATCTTACTGATTCTAATTTATTGGAATTTTCTATAATAAATTCCGAAAAAAAAGATTATGTTTTGCAAGAAGCGGATTCTAAAAATGCTACACCTTTTTCATTGAATTTTTTCTTAGATGATTTTTATTATGAAAAAGAAACTCGGAGAAGAATTTAAAGTCTATCGTGATAGTATTTTAAAGATGATTTTAGAAACTTTAAAAAAATATAAAAAAAGGCTTCAAAATATTGATGAAAAATTAGTTGATTGCAAAGATATGGATAAGTACAAATTATATGGTGAATTGATTACTTCTAATTTATATAAAATTAAAAATGAAAATCAATCTTCTATTGTATTAGACAATTATTATAATAATCAAAAAATAACTATTCCTTTAGATTGTCGTTTTAGTCCATCTGTTAATGCAAAACGATTTTTTAAAAAATATCATAAATTAAAAAATACCTTAGAAATTGTGACTGTACAAAAGCAAGAAACTTTGAAAGAGCTTGATTACATTGAAAGTATTGTCTATGAGCTAGAAAATGCAAATACTTTAGAAGATGTTTCACAAATTTTTGAAGAAATTTCTGAAAACATTATTTTTAAAGATAAGACAGATACTTATAAATTTAAGAAAAAAGAAAAAATTAAAAAATCTCATTTTACTAAAAATAAAACTGTTTCTTTTAATCCAATTAAATATAAAATTGGAAATTATTCTTTACTAATTGGACGAAACAATAAAGAAAATGATTATTTGACATTGAAGTTTGCAAAAAAAACTGATTTATGGTTTCATACAAAAGATATTCATGGAAGTCATTCTATTTTGCAGTTAACTAATGAAAATAATGATACAAAAAAATTGCCAGATGATGAAATTTTATTAAAATGTGCTCAAATTACTGCATATTATAGCAAAGCAAGATTTTCTTCTAATGTTCCTGTGGATTTTTGCGAAGTTAAATATGTAAAAAAGCCTGCAAATAGTAAGCCTGGTATGGTTATTTATAGCAATAATAGGACTTTATATGTTGATCCGCAAATTTAAATTATTTATATTTTGCATAAAATTAAAAAGTTTATCAAATTTACTTGAATTTATTCGTTTTTTAGTATAATATATTATAGGAAGTAAAGAGATTTACATAGGAGGAATAAAATGCCAAGGAAAACAAAAGATTTAGAAGAACTAGAAACTAATAATAAAACTTTAAAAAAAGCAGTTAAACAAGTATCTAAGAAAAAAGATGCTACTAAAAAAGATGCTTCAAAAAAGTCTACTACTAGTAAAGAAACAAAAACTGCTAAAAAAACAGTAGAAGAAAAAAAGCCTAAAAAAGCTACAACTAAAAAGACAACTACTACTAAGAAGTCTACTGCCAAAAAAGAAACTGCAAAAAAAGAAACTACAAAGAAAAAAACTTCTTCTAATAAAAAAGCTATAGAAGTTGTTGAATATTATGATTTACCTTATCGTTACAATCAAACAGTTGTAAAAGTTTTGGCACAAACTCCTACAAATTTATTTATTTATTGGGATATTTCAGATATTGATCGTAAAAACTTTCTAAACCAATATGGAGATAATTTTTTTGAAAATACAAGGCCAATATTAGTAATTCATAATAACACGTTAAATTATAGTTTTGAAGTAGAAATTAATGATTTTGCAAATAGCTGGTATTTACATGTAGCAGATAGCAAATGTGATTACAAAATAGAACTTGGTAGACGTCCTATTTATAAAACAGAGCAATTAAATACAGATTATATTTATATTGCAACCTCAAATGAAATTGAATCCCCAAATGATAGAATTTTATTTGATAAAAACCAAAAGATGGTTTATTTTAGAAATGTAAAAACAGGTAAGCTATCTACAAAAAATATTAATTCTTTATCATTTATTAGAAATATGGGAAAGATATATAATATTTATGATTTATATAAAGCAATATATCAAAATGAAAATATAGAAGAATTTTATGACATAACAAATCCTTCTTCTAGTGGTAATCCTTCTTCTAATAGTTTTTCATCAAAATTTAGATAAAATAGTATTGTCTGTTGAAGGAAAACACCTTCAACAGATTTTAATAAACAAAGGAGAATAAAAATGCAAGAAAAAAAAGGATATGTAAGTTTTGTACTTCATGCACATCTTCCATTTATTCATCATCCAGAAAGTGATGATTATTTAGAAGAATCTTGGTTATATGAAGCAATTTCAGAAACTTATATACCATTATTAACAAATTTTCAAAAATTAGTTGAAGAAGGCGTCAATTTTAGAATTACTATGTCTATGACTCCTCCTCTACTTTCTATGCTAGATAATAAATTATTACAAAAAAAATATATTCATTATTTAGAACAATTAATTGAATTATCTGAAAAAGAAATTAAAAGAACTGCAAATGATGAAAGATTAAATAAACTATCAAAGTACTATTTTGACCGTTATTCTAATGATTTACATTTATTTAAAGAAGTTTATCACTGCAATTTAATTCAAGCTTTTAAGCATTTTCAAGATATAGGAGTTTTAGAAATTATTACATGTGGTGCAACACATGGATATTTCCCTATTTTATATATTAATGAAAAAACAGTAAAAGCTCAAATTGCTGTTGGGGTTCAAACATATGAAAGATATTTTGGAAGAAAACCTCGTGGAATTTGGCTTCCTGAATGTGGTTATGTACCAGAAGCTGACAAATATTTAAAAGAATTTGGAATTGAATATATTATTACTGAATCACACGGTATTTTATATGCAGACCCTACCCCTATTTATGGTACTTTCGCACCAATTGTTTCACCAGAAGGTGTTGTAGCATTTGGTAGAGATATTGAATCTTCTAGACAGGTTTGGAGTTCTATTAACGGTTATCCTGGTGACTATAATTACAGAGAGTTTTATCGTGATATTGGTTATGATGTTGATTATGATTATATTAAGCCATATATTGCACATAATGGTGCAAGAGTTCATACTGGTATAAAATATTATAGAATTACAGGTGATTCTGATTTTAAAGACTATTATAATCCAAGATGGGCAATGGATTCTGCAGAAAGACAAGCAGGTCATTTCTTAGATAGTAGAAATGCACAAATTGCTAATTTATCAAATTTCATGGATACTAAGCCTATTATACTTTGTCCATATGATGCAGAGCTTTATGGTCATTGGTGGTATGAAGGTCCTTATTGGCTATACATTTTGTTTAAAAAAATTTATTATGATGATTGCAATTTTGAATTAATTACTCCATCTGAATATATTGATAAACATCCAAATATGCAAGTTTCTTCTCCTTGTCGTTCTAGTTGGGGAGCAAATGGATATAGTGAAGTATGGTTAAATCCTACAAATGACTATGTACATAGACACTTACACGTTGCAGGAGATAGAATGTGTGAGCTTGCCTACCTTTTTCCAAATGAAAAAGATGGAATAAAAAAAGATGCTTTAAATCAATGTGCTAGAGAATTATTACTTGCTCAAAGTAGTGATTGGTTGTTTATTATAACTAATGGAACTATGGTTGATTATGCTAAAAAAAGGATTAAAGATCACATTGGAAGATTTACAAAATTATATTATCAAATAAAAGAAAATAAAATTGATAGAGATTTTTTAGAGGATATTTCTAAAAAAGATTGCGTCTTTCCAGATATAGATTATATGATTTATTATTAAAAATTGTCAAATTGTCAAAAGTGATGGGCTATTTGACAATTTTTTATTCTATATTTCAAATAAAAAAGTTTAATATATTTTTTATTAATAATAATTCGGGGGGGACCAGCAAATTACAGACTTTAAAAAACTTTTATAATATTTTAATAACTTTTGTGTGTCGCAACTTACAAAATAAAAAGATAAAAATGTAAGTTGCTCCAATCGCACTTCGCTTTGCTCCGTTTGGTCGCTTACGCAAGTTATTAAAATATTATAAAAGTTTTTATTAGAGTCTGTTATGTAGCTGGGAATTATTAATAAAAAATATATTAAACTTTTATTAATTAGATTTTAAGAAAAATTGTCAAAAAGCCCGTCCCTGATGACAATTTTTTTTCATCTGCATATCATAATGTATAAGTTTTTAAATTTAGTAGATACTAGTTTTATTGAAAGGGGAATTTTTTATGAAGTCGCTATGTATTAAGACAAATGATTCAAGTTTGCTACAATATCTACTAAATGAATTAAAAAATATCAATTTAAAAAATATCTGTTTTTCTGAAAATGAATTTAAATTTTATAAAAATGTTATTATTCATTATTTTGGAAATGATGAACCTCTTTTTTTATCTGAATTATCTAATATTTTATCTTATCTCGTAATTGATGAGATGGAAGAAAGTTTATTAAATAGAATTTTACTTAAGAATTATTTTTATTTTGATTCTAATGAAAGACAAGAAATAATTGATATTTGTTTTGATATTATGGCAGATGATTTTACAAATATTTTTGATAAAAAATTTAAAATTTTACACGATATTTTTTATACTTTTATATCTACTCATAAATCTATTATATTAAATGGTTTTATAAATTTCAGATTAAAAGATTATATATCAATTTTAGATGATGTTGTAAATGAAGCAGTAAATAGTTTTGTGATTGAAAAAGAATATTTAGAATTTATTTCACTTTTAAAATTATATATTAATTCCCAAGACTATGGTTGCAATATAGTGCATGTTATTTTTTCTAAAACTGATTCGGTTTTACTAGATGAAAATAAAAATCCTATTATAATTACAGATGATATTTTTAATAATAAAATTTTGAGTGATATTACTTTTTCTACTAATGATTATATATTAAATACGCTCCTTCATTTACTTCCTAAGAAAATATATATACATTTAATAGATAATTTTATGGATGAATTTATTAATACTTTGCAATTAGTATTTGAAAATAGAGTGAATTTATGCACAGATTGCAATATTTGCAATTTGTATAAAGACTTAAAGAAAAGTTCTAAACAAAAAATCCCACACACAGAACATTTTTAAAATTTTCTGTATGTGGGACTTTATATAATAAAAATTTATCTTCTTGATTGCATAAATCCTTCTACATTTGCTAGGAAAAAGAATAATGCCCATGCTAATCCAAATACATAAACCATAAATATAAATACTGCTCCTACTTTTAAAGATGCACCTGTTAAATAGCAAAACCATTTTATTAATGTTCCATGAATTGAATTATATCCTTCTTCAAAGCTATTACTTTTTGCTTTAATAAAGTCTTTACTAGGAACCATATATAATTCTGATAATTTGTAAATTGTATCTAAATTAGGATACTCTAATCCAACTTCCCATTTTCTTATCATTTTCTCATTTGTAAAAATTTTTAGCTTATTTAGCTCTTCTACGACATGCAAATATGTCCAATTTTTTTCTTCCCTTAATTCTCTAAGCATTGTTTCTATATTTCTTGTTTCTACAGATACATCTTCTTTCTTTTGTTCTTCTTCCATATTTTTTATTTCTCCCCATTTTTCTTCTATTATATCAATGAGCAATAAATATTTCAATACTTTTTTTACATAGCTCCATTAATTCCACCGAGCAACTATTTCCTTCATGTTTTCTACTAGGTCATCTATCTCTTTTGGCGTAACAATTAAATTATAATCGCTTGGAACTAAAGCTTCTTTTATTTTTTCATAATTATCTTCTTCTTTCAACTTATTTAAATAATCATTAGATTGAGCTTCATCTTGCAATTTTTTAATAAATAAATCTAAACAATCATTTACTAATACTGCAGTTTCAACAACCGTTGGAATTCCGCAGTGCAATTACCGGTACTCCTAATGTATTTTGACTAATTTCTGATCTTGTATTTCCAACTCCAGCACCTGGAACAATTCCTGTATCTGATAATTGAATTGTACTACTAATTCTTTCTATACTTCGAGATGCCAATGCATCTATTACAATAATTAGTTTTGGATGAATATTGTCTACAATTCCTTTTATAATTTCAACTGTTTCTATTCCAGTTGTACCGAAGTACTCCAGGAGAAATGGCACTTACCATTCTTGTACCTTTTTCTACATATTGTGGCAAATATTTTATAATGTGTCTTGTTACCTCAATTTCATTAATTACTTTTGGTCCGAAGCGCATCAGGTGTTACATAGATGTTGCCTAAGCCTACTACTAATATTTCTCCTTGATTATCTATATGTTCATCTATTATTTTTTTTAATTCTTTAGAAAGTGTTTGTTGTGCTTTACTAATTTCTTCTTCCTGCGCAATTTTTAATTTTTTAATATCTATTGTAATGTAATCTCCCTTTGGCTTTCCTATTGCCTTTTCTCCATTTTCATTTGTTATTTTTACCCTCTCTACTTTTATGTTTTCATCAACTTCTTCTTGATTTGTTTCAATTCCATCTATTTCTTCCAAATTATTTGCTTTTTGGTAAATTTCTTTTCTTTCAGATGCTAAATCTGTTCTAAAATTAAACATAATAAAAAACCTCACTTCCTTTTTGCTAGTATTTACCGTTTTTGAGGTTTTTATTATAAAATTAAACTGTAGTTATTAAAAATATTATAAAAGTTTTTATTTTTATTCCAAATATTTTTTTAAAAATTTCCCTGTATAACTTCTTTCATTTTTACAAACTTGCTCTGGTGTTCCAACTGCTATTACTTCACCACCATTATCTCCACCTTCTGGGCCTAAATCTATAATATAATCACAAGTTTTTATCAAATCCAAATTATGTTCAATTACTATAATTGTATTTCCTGTGTCTACTAATCGTTGCAAGATATCTACTAACTTATGAACATCTGCAATATGAAGACCTGTTGTTGGCTCATCTAATATATATAATGTTTTTCCAGTTGCTTTTTTTGACAATTCTGTAGCAAGTTTTACTCTTTGTGCTTCACCGCCAGATAATGTAGTAGATGGTTGTCCGAAGCTTAATATATCCGAAGTCCTACATCATATAATGTTTGTATTTTTTGTTTAATTTTTGGTATTTTATCAAAAAAGTTTAAAGCTTCTTCGACAGTCATATCTAACACATCTGCTATTGTTTTTCCTTTATATTTTACTTCTAATGTTTCTCTATTATATCGTTTTCCTTTACATACTTCACATGGTACATAAATATCTGGTAAGAAGTGCATTTCAATTTTATGAACACCATCACCAGAACAACTCTCGCATCTTCCACCTGCCACATTAAAACTAAATCTACCTTTTTCGTATCCACGCATTTTTGCTTCTTCTGTACTTGCAAATATATCACGAATAAAGTCAAATACCCCTGTGTAAGTTGCAGGATTTGAACGTGGTGTTCTTCCAATTGGAGATTGATCAATGTTTATAATTTTATCAATATTTTCTATTCCTTTTACTGCTTTACACTTTCCTGGCTTCTCATTTGAACCATTTAATTCTTTCGCAATTGTTTTATATAGTACTTCATTTACTAATGTGGATTTTCCGAGAACCAGAAACTCCTGTTACACAATTAAATACTCCTAATGGAAAAGTAACACTAATATTTTTTAAGTTATTTTCTTTTGCGCCTTCTACTACAATTGTTTTTGATTTTGTATGCTTTCTTCTCTTTTTTGGCACTGGTATTTTTTTATTGCCACACAAGTATTGTCCTGTTATAGATTCTTTTACTTGTTTTATTTCTTCTGCTGTTCCGCTGAGCCATAACTCGTCCACCATGAACTCCGAGCTCCGAGGTCCTATATCAATTACTTGGTCTGCAGCATACATAGTATCTTCATCATGCTCTACAACTAATAAAGTATTTCCTAAATCTCTTAATTTCTTTAATGTTGCTAGAAGTTTATCATTATCTCTTTGATGAAGTCCTATACTTGGTTCGTCTAAAATATATAACACTCCTGTTAATCCAGATCCAATTTGAGTTGCCAAACGTATTCTTTGTGCCTCTCCACCAGATAGGCTTCCTGCATTTCTTGATAAAGTTAAATATTCTAAACCAACGTCCATCAAAAATTGCAGTCTTTGATTAATTTCTTTTAAAATTAATTCTGATATCATGGTTTGAGTTTTATTTAGTTTTAAGTTTTGCAAATAATCTTTTATTTTATCTATTGACATTTCTGTCAGCTCATTTATGTTCTTATTTCCAACTTTTATTGATAAAATTTCAGGTTTTAGTCTTGCTCCATTGCAAGAATGACAAGGTGAATTGCTCATGTACATTTCATAAAAATCTCTCATTCCTTGTGATTTTGTTTCATTGTGCCTTCTATCTAAAGTAGGAATTACTCCTTCAAAAGGAGCAGTAAATTTTCTTATTCCTGCATATGATTCATACTGAAAATCAATTTTTTCATCTCCAGTACCATATAATATTTTTTCTAGAAACCATCTTGGTAAGTCTTTTATTTTTTTGTTTTTTATATCTATGCCATAATGTTCTCCAATGCTTTCAAAGTACATCTTTGCCATGGTGTCCCCTTTTTTCATTGTACTTGCACCAAAAGCTTTTACACCATCATATAAGGTTTTATTTTTGTCTGGAATAATTAAGTCTTCATCCATTTTCATTAAATAGCCTATTCCTGTACATTCTGGACAAGCTCCAAAAGGATTATTAAAAGAAAACATCCTTGGTGTTAATTCTGGAAAACTAAATCCACATTTAGGGCAAGCATAGTTACAACTGTATAGAAGGGGCTTTTTACCTACTACATCTATTAATACCATATTATCTGCATGTTTTAAAGCAACTTCAACTGATTCTGTTAATCTGCTAATTATGTCTTGCTTTATTACTAGTCTATCTACAACAATTTCTACTTCATGCTTCTTTTTTCTATCAATTTGGATTTCGTCTTCTCCAAGTTCGTACATTTCTCCATCAATTCTGACTCTAACAAACCCTTCTTTTTGGTATCCTTCTAGTTGCTTTGTAAATTCCCCTTTTCTACCTCTTACTACTGGTGCTAATACTTGTATTTTTGTTCCTTCTTCTAATTGCATAATATTATCTATAATTTGGTCTATGCTCTGTTTTTCAATTTTTATGTTACAATTTGGGCAATATGGTACACCAATTCTTGCATATAGTAAACGAATGTAATCATAAATTTCAGTAACTGTTCCAACTGTTGAACGTGGATTTTTGGATGTTGTTTTTTGGTCAATTGAAATTGCTGGAGATAATCCATCAATTCTTTCTACTTCTGGTTTTTCCATTAATCCTAGGAATTGTCTTGCATAAGAAGATAAGCTTTCTACATATCTTCTTTGACCTTCTGCATATAAAGTGTCAAATGCTAAGCTAGACTTTCCGAGACCCAGAAAGTCCAGTAATAACAACTAATTTATCTCTTGGTATTTCTAAATCTATGTTCTTTAAATTATGTTCTTTTGCTCCTATAATTGTTATTTTATCATTCATTAAAAATTCCCCCTGTATTAACTTCATCTTTTATTATACTATAATTTGAAGTTTAAAACAATACATTAAAAAAAACAAGAGTGAAATATTTATAACTTCATTCTTGTTTTTTTATTTTAAAAGATTCCTACTATATTTCCGTTTTCATCAATATTTATACTTTCTGCTGCTGGTACTCTTGGAAGTCCTGGCATTGTCATTATTGTTCCAGCTAAAGCAACAACAAATCCTGCTCCTGTCTTTAAGTCTAAACCACGAATTTTTATGTTATAATCATCTTTACATTCTAAATTTTTTGGGTCATCAGAAAAAGAATATTGTGTTTTTGCAATACATACAGGTAATTTTTCATATCCTAATTTTTCTATTTTTTTCATTTCTTCTTTTGCTTCTTCTGAAAATTCTACCCCTTTTGCTCCATAAATTTTAGTTGCTACTTTTTCTATTTTTGTTTGAATAGAATCGTTTAAATCATATATATAATTAAAGTTTTCTTCTTTTTTTGTTAATTTTACCAATTTTTCAGCTATATCTATTGCGCCTTCTCCACCTTTTGCCCATCCTTCAACTAAGCTTAATTCCACACCTTTTTCTTCTAATTTTGTTCTTAAAAATTCAATTTCTTTATCTGTATCTTGTAAATAACGGTTTAAAGCAACAATTACATTTAATCCAAATTTATTTTTTAAATTATCTATGTGGCGATATAAATTATCAATTCCTCTTTCTATTCCTTCTATATTTTCTTCTTGTATTTTTGCTTTTTCAATTCCTCCATGATATTTAATAGCTTTAATTGTTGCAACTAAAACTACGGCATCTGGCTTTATACCTGCTTTTCTACATTTTATATCTAAGAATTTCTCTGCTCCTAAATCTGCACCAAAACCTGCTTCTGTTACTACATAATCTCCTAATTTTAATGCTAATTTTGTTGCAATTATGCTATTACATCCATGTGCAATATTTGCAAATGGTCCTCCATGAATAATTGCTGGTGTATGTTCTAATGTTTGTACCAAATTAGGTTTAATGGCATCTTTTAGTAAAACTGCCATAGCGCCTCCGAGCATTTAATTGCTTTGCATAAATAGGTTCTTGATTTTTATTATAACCAATTAATATATTTCCTAATCGTTCTTTTAAATCATCAATATCTGCTGATAGGCATACAATTGCCATAATTTCAGATGCAACTGTTATATCAAATTTATCATTTCTTGGTACAATATTTTTTTCTCCAGATAATCCTGTTTCTACTTGTCTTAGTTGTCTATCATTCAAATCCATACATCTTTTCCAAACTACTTTTTCAAAACCTAATTCATTTCCAAAATAAATGTGATTATCAATTAAACTTGCAAGTAAGTTATTTGCTGCAGTTATTGCATGAATATCTCCTGTAAAATGTAAATTAATATCTTCCATTGGTGCAACTTGTACTCTTCCTCCACCTGTTGCTCCACCTTTAATTCCAAATACAGGTCCTAAAGAAGGTTCTCTTAAGGCAAGTATAGAATTTTCACCTATTTTTCTTAATCCATCTGCAACTGCAATTGAAATTGTAGTTTTTCCTTCTCCTAATGGTGTTGGACTAATTGCTGTTACTAAAATTAATTTTCCATCTTTTTTGTCTTTTAGCTTTTCATAAACTTCATTTGAAATTTTTGCTTTGTACTTTCCGTATTGTTCTACATACTCCTCTTCAATTCCTACTTTTTTTGCTATGTCTACGATTTTATCAAGTTTTGTACTTCTTGCTATTTCAATATCTGTCATTTTTAATTCCTCCTTTTTTTTATTTACTTGGTTGGTTATCATCTTTTTTTTGAATTTTTTTATTATTATATTTTCTATTTAATTGTAATAGCTCTATTTCAGGTAACCCTGTAACCCTTTGTGCTTCTTCTATTCTTTGTTCTTTAGACATTTGAGTATTATTTTTTAATATATCTATTGCTATATACTTTTTATGAGTTAAGTCTACTGCTTTTTTTAATTCTAAAAATTTTTCTCTTTGTGGTTTTGTTAGTTCTTCATTATTTATTTGACTATTTATTATTTGCTTGATACTTGCAAAATTTCTATAACGCACAGAAACTCTTGCATAGAAAGCAATATCCTCATACTTTTCTGTTAATAATACAACTTTTTTTATTGTTTCCAACTCTTTTTTTAGCGAGATTCCATTTTTAAATTTTTCTTTGCAATCTTCAATATATTGACTAAATAATATTAATGTTCTTTTTTGTCCATAATATTCATTAATTAAATCATTTATGTCTTTATTTATATTGTTTGGTTTTCTTGTTACATATCTTTTATCTATCATGCCCTTTTCTACTAGGTTAGTTACATCTGTTGTAACAGTTGTTATAGAAACATTTAGTTCTGCGGCAATTTCTTCTCTTGTTTTGCCTTGCTTTAACAATTCTACAACTTGTTGCCTTCTTTGGTTTTTTTCTTCATATCTACCTGGCAACATACCTGCTTTTCTTAGAGCCTTTTCATCATTTGATATAGTTGATGACACTACATTTAATTCTTTTGCAATTTGTATTTGATTTTTTCCTTGCTTTGCTAATTCTAATACTTTTTGCCTTCGTTTTTCCATTTCATGTTTGCTTATACTTGACATACTACTACTCCTTTTTTATTTTATAATTTCTAAGCAATTATTCCAACAACTACACCTATTATAGCTCCTACAAAAACCTGTATTGGTGTATGTCCTAATACTTCAACTAATTTTTCTGATACTTGCATTCCTGTTAATCCAGGAGTTTCTATTAATTTGTTTAGTAATGCTGCTTGCTTTCCTGCTGCTCTTCTTATTCCACAAGCATCATACATTACTACAGCTGCTAATATAAATGAAACTGCAAATATAGGTGAACCAACCCCTTCATATTTTCCAATTAAAGTTGCAAGTCCGACACACTACTGCTGAATGAGAACTTGGCATTCCACCTGCTCCCATAATTCTTTTAAAATTAAATTTTTTAGTAGTAAATAAATCATATATTAATTTAAATAGTTGTATTCCAAACCACAAGAAAAATGGCACATAAATGTATTTACTTTGTACAAATGCTATAAAATCGTTACTCATTTTCTTTGTTTTCTCCCCTTTTATTTGTTTTATTCTTCTGATTCAAAATTTTCTTCTTTAATTCCATTTTCTGTCTCAACTAATATTGTTATCTTTTTTTCTGCTTCTTCTAAAGTTTTATTACATTCTTTTGAAATTTTAATTCCTTCTTCGAATTTATTTACAGAATCTTCTAAACTTAAATCACCTTTTTCTAGTTCTTGCACAATTTGTTCTAATTCTTCTATTTGTTCTTCGAAACTTTTTTTCATTATTTTAGTTCTCCTTTATTTTTATTCTACAATTGCTGATTTTTCTCCATCTATAAATGTAATTTGTAGTTTATCGCCTTTTTTTAATTCTTTTTGTGTTTTTATTATTTTTCCATCTTTTTTAGTTATTGTATAACCTCTTGCAATTGTTTTTAATGGGCTATATGCATCTAATTTAGCAACTACTTCACTGTATTTTGTCTTTTCCTTTTCGTATTTTATTTTTATTAAGTTTTGTAATTGCTTAATTTCTTGGTCAATTAACATATAATTGTCTTGAATTCTTCTTGTTGGCTCTTTAAATACAAAACTTGACATTAGTTTTTCATATCTTAATCGCATAATTTCTACTTTTTTTATTAATGACATTCTTAATCTATTTTGATTAGTTATAATTTTTTGTTTTAGTTCATAAATATCTGGTACTGCAAGCTCTGCAGCAGCAGATGGTGTTGGTGCTCTTAAATCTGCTACAAAATCTGATATTGTAAAATCAGTTTCATGTCCGAACAGCTGATATAATAGGAATTTCAGAATAGTAAATGCTATTTGCTACTATTTCTTCATTAAATGGCCATAGGTCTTCTAATGAGCCTCCTCCTCTTGCTAAGATTAATACATCTGCTAATTTATTTTTATTCATAAATTCAATTCCTCTTGCTATTTTTTCGGCTGCACCTTCTCCTTGAACCGGAACAGGCAATAACTTAATTACAACATTTGGATTTCTTCTTGTTGAAACATTTATAATATCTCTAATTACAGAACCTGTTTGAGATGTTAACACTCCTATTACTTTTGGCATTAATGGAATTTTTATTTTATGTGTTTCATCAAATAATCCTTGTGCTTCTAATTTTTGTTTTAATTCTTGAAATTTTGTATATAAATCTCCAAGCCCATCTTGTTCCATTGCTTTTCCATAAATTTGATAAATACCATCTCTTTCAAATACAGATACAGAGCCAAAAAGAAATACCTTCATTCCGTCTTTTGGCATGAAGTTTAATTTTTGGGCATATGACTTGAACATAATACATTTGATTAAAGAATTTTCATCTTTTAAAGTAAAATACATATGACCTGTATAGTGATTTTTAAAGTTAGAAATTTCTCCCTTTACAAGCACATTATTTAAATATTCGTCATCTGCTATTTTGTTTTTTATATATTCATTTAAATCAGATACTGTTATTGCTGAACTTACATATTTCATATTTATCCCTCTTTTACAACTACTGCTAAAATTCCATTTACAAATTTTTTAGATGATTCTTCACCATATTTTTTTGCAAGTTCAACTGCTTCATTAATAACTACCTTAAATGGTATGTCTTTATATTTTATCTCATAAATAGCTAATTTTAAAATGGCTAAATCAATTTTAGATATTCTTTCTATTTTCCAATTTGGTTTTAAATTTTTTTCTATTTGAGATAGAATTTCTTTTTCGTTTTTTTGAATGCCAAAAATAGCATCTTCCATATATGATATTGTATTTTTATCAGTTATATTATTTGCTTCTATATACAAATCCATTGCTTCTTTTAAGTCTTTTTGTTTTTGTATTTCTATGCTATAAATTAATTTAAAAGTTTTTTCTCTTATTGCCGTTCTACTCATTTTATTCCCCTTTTACATTTTATCGATAAATGATTTTAGTTTAGTTTTTACATCTTCTTTATTTTGTTGCACATAATTTCCTATAAAAGCTCCTAATATTATAATTACAATTGCTAATATCAAATCATGTAATCTTGTAATTAAAATTAATATTGAAATTATTATTCCTATAATTGCCCCTTTATAATGATTCCAAATTTCTTTAAAATTCATATATAATCACTTTCCTTTCCCTTTATTCCGTTTTTTTATTGAATTCCTTCTTGTTGCTTTTTTGGGGCAACCTTTTTAACAGTAATGTTTACCTCTTTTACTTCTAAATCAGTTGCGGCTTTTACTTTTTCTTTTATTCTAGTTTGTAAATTTGCAGATAAGTCTTTAATAACTGCTTCTTCGTTAACGATTAAATTAACAAAAACTTTTACATTATTTTCTTTGTCTAATTCTATTCTAGTTGTAACATCTTCTGCACTTTGAAAATTTAATGCTACTGAATTTACCAAACTTTCAATTGTTTCTCTGGAAATCATAAGTTTTCCACTTTCATTTTCAAGTAAAATTCCCTGTCTTTCTTTTGTTTGCTCTTTTGATGAACTGTCAAAAAATATGCATTTTATTGATAATAAAATAAATAAAACACTTATTCCAAGTATTACTTTACTTGATGTTTCTCCTAATACAACTGATGTTACAACCTTTCCAACTAAGTCTATATCTAACCATCCAACAATTAACAAACAAAGAATGATAGATAATATTAATACAATATTTGAATAAATAATTAATGCAATTTTTTCTAGAACTTTCATTTCATTTCCTCCTACTTATATTTTTTATTTAAATTATTCATTTTCTGTTTCTTCTTGTTCTTCTCTTTTTGCTGAATCTGTGTTTACACCTTGTACGTGTACATTAACTTCTTCAACTTTTAATCCTGTCATACTTTCTACTGCTTTTTTAACTCTGTTTTGAATTTCATAAGCTACATCTGGAATTCTAGTACCATATTCTACAATAATATTTACATCTATTTTAGTTGTAGTATTTGATACATCTACTTTAATTCCTTTTGCTAAGTTTTTCTTTCCGCTTAATACTTCAGATATACCTCCTGCAAAACCTCCTGACATTCCAGATACTCCTGGTACTTCTGATACTGCTACACCTGCAATAACTGCTACTACGTCATTAGATATTTGAATTCCTTCGTTTTCTGTTTTTATTTCCTCTTCTATTCTTACTTCTTCATTTTCTTTTTTCTCTTGATTTTCTTCATTCATAATAATTTCTCCTTTCATAATAAAAAATTGATATACTTAATTTTTCTTAATAAGTATATCAATTTTTTAATGTTTTTACAACTATTTTTTAAAATAATTTATTTATTTTACTATTTAAAAGTTACAGTTCAGACTAAAATTAATTATATATAAAAAGTTCAATATATTTTTATTAATAACAAATCGGGGGGACCAGCAAATTACAGACTGTTTTAAAGGCTTTGTAATTATATTTTTTTCATAACTTTGGTGTCGCAACTTGCATAATAAAAAATTTAATGTAAGTTGCTCCAAATCGCACTTCGCTTTGCTTCGTTTGGTCGCTTACGCAGTTATGAAAAAATATAATTACAAAGCCTTTTTATAGTCTGTTATGTAGCTGGGAGTTATTAATAAAAATATATTGAACTTTTATAGTAGTAAGTTAAAGTCTGAACTGTAACTTTTAAAAATTTTTATTCAAATACATCAAATTCATTAATTTGATTCCCTCTCAAGAAATCTTGTATTGGCATTTTTTTAGCATTTTCACCTTGAATTTCTATAACTTTTAAAATACCTTCTTTTGCCTTAATAAATAAGCCATCTTTTGGATTAGAAATAAGTACTGTGCCATTTCTTAAAAAGTCCAAATTTTCTATAATAATTTCATCTTCTCTTGCTAACTCTACTTTCCAAAATTTTATTTTTTTGCCATTTAGATATGTGTATGCTCCCATAATAGGATTAAGCCCTCTTACTAAATTTTTAATTTCTTCTGCTGTTTTATTTGCCCAATTAATTTTTGCCATTTCTTTTGAAAGCATTGGTGCAATAGTAAAGTCATTTCCTTGTTTTTGTTTTATTACAGAATTTGTTTCAATTTGTTTTAAAGTTTTTACTAAAAGTTTTCCTCCGGATTTTTGCTAAACGATTCCAAAGTTCTCCTGTTGTTTCATTTTCTCCTATTTTTACTTCTTCTTTTAAGATGATATCACCTGTATCTAATCCCTCGTCCATATACATTGTTGTAATTCCAGTTAGTTTATCTCCATTTAAAACTGCCCATTGGATTGGTGCAGCTCCTCTGTATTTTGGAAGTAATGATGCATGTACATTTATGCACCCATATTTTGGAATTTCTAATATTTCTTTTGGTAATATTTTTCCATATGCTACTACACAAATTACATCTGGATTTAAATTTTTAATTTCTGAAATAAATTCAACGTTGTTTTTTATTTTTGCTGGTTGATAAATTTTTAAGTTTTTTTCTAATGCAAATTGTTTTACCTCTGATGGCAATAATTTCATTCCTCGACCTTTTGGTTTATCTTGGTTTGTTACAACCCCTATAATGTTATGCCCTGCGCTATATATTGCATCTAAACTTTCCTTTGCAAAATCTGGCGTTCCCATAAAAATAATGTTCATATAAAAATTCTCCTTATTTTTTATTTTTCTTCTGGCTCAACATATTCTAAGGTTCCTGGTATAATTTTATCCATAAAGACTTCTCCATTTAGGTGATCAACTTCGTGTGCTATTGCTTGTGCTAAAAGTTCTTTTGCAACTACTTTTTTTCTTTTTCCATTTCTATCTGTAAATTCTGCTATTACTTCTTCTGGTCTAATTACTTTTGCAAATTGATTTGGAAAACTTAAACATCCTTCTTCAACTTCATGTTCACCTTTTGTTTTTATAATAACTGGATTAATCATAACAACTGGTCCTTTGTCATCATATAAATCTATTACTATTAATCTTTTTAATATTCCTACTTGCACAGCTGCAAGTCCTACTCCATTATATTTGTGCATTGTTTCTATCATGTCATCAATTAAAGTTTGTAGCTTTTCATCTATTACTTCTACATCTTTAGATTTCTTTTTTAAGATTTCATCCCCTTCAAATCTTAAATTACGAATTGCCATTTTTGTTTCCCCCAAAAAAATTTATATTTAATATGAAATTTCATCCCAATATATTAACATAGAGCTATATCCACCAAGCTCTTTCTGTATATCATTTGCTATTCCAAATAAAGTAGCATATACTAGATATTCTTCATTAATTTCAATAGTTTTTATATCATAATCTTTCATTAGTGTATATTCTTTCAAATATTTTTTTAATGATAACCAATTTTCTTTTTCTTCTTTTCCTTGTTCTGTAAGAAATGCTAATATATCATAATAAAATACTCTTTTCTTTTCTATTAATTCACTTTCTGTGCTTATACTATCTTTATAAATTATTTTTCTATTATCTACTAATTGTATTGCTATTTTACAAGCTAATATAATAGCAAAAATGGTAGGCAATAAAATTATTATTCCAATGATTATGAGCATAATATCACTTAAATTTATTGGAATGTTACATTGAATGTTAACTGAAATATTTCCAAATGGAATTATTATCAATATCATTGATATAAATACTATAGCTACAATAGTAATTATTGTGGTCATAAAATCTTTGTATAATTTATTATAATCTTTTTGATCAATTGAACAATTTCCGAGTTCTATTTGCTCTTGTATAATTTCTTCTACAAATTCATTTTTAAATGTATCTCTATATAATTGTTTATTTGCTTTAATTGATTTTTTTAATTCTGGTATGCTTATTTCATCATTTGAACCCATCAATGTTTTAATAAATTCTAATATTGTAATTTGTGATTTTTTTAAATTTTCTCTATTACAATCTATTATTCTAATTATCGTATTTTTTCCTGTTTCATTTTTTATTTCTATATGACCTTTAAGACTTAATTCTAAAATAGTTGCTTGAATTACTTTATTTAAAGTATTAGTATTATCTCTATATATTAAATTGTTTAATTTTTTTGTTAGAAATGCTACTCCTGCTGCTGTATTATTCTTATTTGGTATTTCTCTATAATAGACTACATTATTCTTTTTATTATTCTGTTTTACATATTTCTTTCTTTTGTATTTTTTCCAATTTTGAACTAATTTGTATATTCCACACACATATAAAGCAAGTACCGCCAATATTAGTATTACACCTGTTATTATTTGTACCATAATTTTTTCTCCTTATTTTTATATCATATTATTAGGATTTAAATCAATTGATACTCTTGTGTTTTTTAAATCCTTTTCATAAATTTCTTTTAAGCAAGAATTTAATATCTGGTTTATTTCTTCTGTCATATTTCCTTTTACAATAATTCTATATCGCCATCTATTTTGAATTTTATCAATTGGTGATGGCATAGGTTTATAAATTTGAATTTGCTGATTTTTTAAATTACTTTTTAAATATTCATATACCCACTTGCTTGTTTCAATAATTTCATTTTCTAATAAACTATCAAAATTCACTAATATTATATCGCAAAATGGTGGATATTTCAATTGTTTTCTTAATTGTATTTCTGTTTCATAAAATTTTCCATAATTTTGCTCTTTTGCACATTGTATACTAAAATTCTCTGGATTATAACTTTGAATTATTACTTTTCCCGGAAGATTTTCTCTTCCTGCCCTTCCGTGCTACTTGTGTTAATATTTGAAATGTTCTTTCATTTGCTCTGTAATCATCTATGTTTAATGAACTATCTGCTGCAATTACTCCTACTAATGTAACATTTGGGAAATGATGCCCTTTAACTACCATTTGTGTTCCAATTAAAATATCTATATTTTCACTTTTAAATTGATTCAATATTTTTTCATGTGAGTTTTTCTTTGTAACAGTATCTACATCCATTCTAATAGTCTTGCTATTTGGAAATTGTTTATGGATTTCTTGCTCTAATTTTTGTGTTCCTGTACCAAAATATCTAATTTTATCACTATTGCATTGCGGACATATTTTTACAACTTTTTCTTCATATCCGCAATAATGGCATTTTAGCTTATTTTCATAACTATGATATGTCATACTTATATTGCAGTTTTTACATTTTACTGTATAACCACAATTTCTACACATAATAAATGTTGAGTATCCTCTACGATTCAAGAATAAAATTGTTTGCCTTTTTTCTTTTAAATTCTTCTCAATTGCAGTATATAAATCAACACTTAGCATTGAATGATTTCCCTGTATTAATTCTTCTTTTAAATCTACAATTTCTACTTTTGGCATTGAAGATTGATTTGCTCTTTTCTTTAAAACTAAACATTCTATATTTGATTTTTCATTCATTGCTTTGTAATAAGTATTAATGTCAGGTGTTGCACTACCAAGAAGTAGTGGACAATTTTGTTGTTTTGCAATAAACTCTGCTACTTCTTTTGTATCATAACGAGGATTTGCTTCTGACTTGTAAGAGCTATCATGTTCTTCATCAATTATAATAATTCCTACTTTGTCAACTGGTGCAAAAATTGCTGAACGGGCACCTATAATAATTTTAGCTTTTCCGTTTCTAATTCTTTCCCATTCATCATGTCTTTCTCCAATGGAAAGTTTGCTATGTAATACTGCAATATCGTCTTTTCCAAAACGTGCAATAAATCTATCTATCATTTGTGGTGTTAATGATATTTCAGGTACTAGCAAAATTGTTGTTTTTTCTTTTTCAAGTGATTTTTGTATAAGTTGTAAATAAACTTCTGTTTTTCCGAGACCCTGTTACACCATATAGTAAAAATGTTTTATATATATTTTCTTCTATACATTTTTCTACTTTTTGGTATGCTTCTTTTTGCTCGTCTGTTAAAACTAATTTTTCTGTTTTTTCTTTTCTTTTTATTTCCTCTATATTTTTACTGTTTAGTGGATTTCTTTCAATTTTTTCTTCAATAATTTCTAAATATCCATTTTTACATAAAGTTTGAATATTGCTTTTTGAGCAGTCTGTAAACATTTCTAGTTCTGAGATTGCTACACCTTCGTTATCTTTTACAAAATATATAATTCTTTTATATTTTTCTGATTTTATTTTTTTTGTTTCAATTTCAAATTCTATTTCTTCTATAGTTTTTGCTAAATAAACACATCTTATTTTTTTATCTTGTACTCTATTTTCTTTAATTTTGTTCCTAGTTCCTGGAGTTAGCATTAATTTTATACATTCTGAAACATTTGTGAAATATCTTTTGGCCATCCATTTGGCTAATTCAATTTGTTCATCTTTTAATTGTTCTTCTACTTTTATAATATGTTTTAATTTATTTTCAAAGGTTGTTTTTTCTTTTAATCCAACTACAAAGCCTTCTTCGACTCTTTCGGCTTTTCCGCTTCCAAAAGGAATTAAAACTTTACTTCCAACCAAAATAAGTCCCTCTAATTCTTTTGGGACATGATAATCAAAAGTTCTATTTAGTTTTTTAGTTGTTCTATTGATTATTACTTCTGCTATCATTTATTTCTCCTAATAAAGACACGAGATGTCTCTCATGTCTTATTTATTTTCTAATCTTTTTTCATTTTCTATAATAGACATTATTATTTGTACAGTTTTTTCTAAGTCGTTATTTTTTAATACATAATCATATAGACTAATTCTTGATTCTTCATAATCAAATCTGTTTAATCTTAATTTAATTTCTGCTGGACTTGGCTTGTCTATTCTATTTTTTAATCTTTCTTCTAATTCTTTTTTAGGAACTCTTAAAAAAATGGTAACTACTTTTGTATCGTTTTTTAATAGTTCTTTTAGATGTTCTGTACCATTTACGTCAATGTCTTTTACAATAATTTTTCCGCTATTAATTTTATCATTTAGTAGTTTTCTAGATGTTCCATAATATTGATTGTGATGAATATCATATTCGTAAAGTTCTTCATCTTTTATCATTCTTTCAAATTCTTCTCTGTCCACAAAAATATAAGTTTCTCCATCTACATCTCCTGGTCTTGGATTTCTAGAAGTAATAGATGGAAGTGATTCTACATTTTCCATTCGTTTTATAAGTTCTTTTTTTATTGTATCTTTTCCTGCTCCTGCTACACCAGATAATATAACTAACATATTGTTACCTTCCCTTCTGCTATTTCACAAGCAGCAAGTGTAACTGGTGATTCCTCTTTTACTGATGTTTTTACATTTGCTCCTGAGGCAATTTGTCTTGCTCTTTTTGCAGTTGCAATTACTAATTCATATCTGTTTTGTGCTTTTGTTAATAATTCTCCTACTGTTGGTTTTACAATCATTTTAAAATCCTCCTTTAATATTATAATGATTTATTTATATCATCTTGGGAAATTGTTTTATCAATTCTGCCACCTACTGTCTCTGGTTGGACTGCAGATAGTATTACATGACCTGAATCCATAATTAACACAGCTCTTGTTCTTCTACCATAAGTAGCATCTACTGCTGTTTTATTATCTTTTGCCTCTTGCACCATTCTTTTAATTGGCGCTGATTCTGGGCTTACAATAGCAACAATTCTTTCTGCAGATACGATATTTCCAAAACCAATATTTACTAATTGCATAAATCCCATCTCCTTTTCTTATTCGATATTTTGTATTTGCTCTCTTATGTTTTCTATTTCTGTTTTTATGTTTATAACTTCATTTGTAATTTCTAAAGAATTTGCTTTTGAACCAATTGTGTTAGTTTCTCTATTCATTTCTTGAATTATAAAATCTAATTTTTTTCCAATTGGTTCTTCTTCTATTTCTGATTCTAAAAGTTTTTCAAATTGTGCCATATGGCTTTTAAGCCTTGTTATTTCTTCTTCTATTGAACATTTATCTGCATAAATTACAACTTCTTGTGCTAGTCTTGCTTGATCAATTTCTTGATTTTTTAGTATTTCTTTTATTCTTCCTTCTAATTTTACTACATATTCCTCAATAAGTCCAGTAGAAAGGGCAGATATTTTTTCTGTTTTTTCTCTAATTTGGTTGATTCTTTTTAATAAATCTTCTGCTATTTTATTTCCTTCTTGCTTTCTCATTTCTAATAAATTATTTATTGCTTTATTTACTACTTCTAGAAGTTCAAGTTTAATTGTTTCATCATCTTCTTTATTTTTTATATTTAATACATCTGGAAATTTTGATATTTCTGTAACTTCTATATTTGACAATATTCCTTCTTGCTCTGCTAGTTTTTTTAATTCATCTATATAAATTTTTGCAATTCCAGTATTTATCTTTATTTCTTTATTCTCACTATCTCCATTATAAAATGTGATAAAAACGTCTATTTTTCCCCTTTTAATTTTTGACGATATTTCTCTTTTTACTTCTTCTTCTAAATAACTTAAAACTTTTGGCATTTTTATGGAAATATCAGAATATCTATGATTTACACTTTTGATTTCTACTTGATATTCTTTTAATGCAAAAATTCCACTTGATTTTCCATATCCTGTCATACTTTTAACCATTTTTAATTACCTCTTTTATTCATTTTCTTTCTTTTTAATTTGCTTTTTTGTTTTTGTCCTTTTTAGTTGCTCAGCTGGTTCTTCTTTTTTACTTTTTGCAGATGTCTTAGTCTTTTTACTCGTTACTTTTTCTTTATTTTCAATCTTTTTATGTGATTTAGTGGTACTGCTTGGTTTTAATTTACTGTCTGATGTTCTGTTTTTTGCAGTTTTTAGTTCGTTTTCTTCTACATGATGTTTTACAGTTTTTGTTGCTACTTTTTTCTTTTTTACTGATATATTGCTTGGTCCTTCTTTTTCTGTATTTTTTATTTTTTTCTTTACTGGTCTTTTTATTTCTTCTTGTCTACTACTTGATATTTTTCTCTCCTCGTGTAATTTGCTATTTGCTACTTTCTTTTTTTTCTTTCTTTTTGCTACATTACTTGATTCTTCTTTTGATTGGTTATGTTCTATTCTTTTCTTTGCTTCTTTTTTTATAGGTTCATCTTTTTGTACAATTTCAGAAATGTCACTTAAGCCTTGTAAATATTCTTTTCTTCCTTTTGTATATAAAATAATTGCTTTTAATACAAAATAAATTGAGAAAATATAAGATGATGTTAATAAATAAAGCCTAAAATCATACTGAAATAATGTTATAATATGCATAATTGATAAACTATGCAAAGATAATACAAAGAATTCTATTCCACTTAATGCTTCGATTCCACTATCTTCTTTATAAGCTTTTTCTAAAAAGTAAAGTCCTACTATTAAAAACACACCTGAAAAAACTTTAATATCATTTACTAATCTTTCCTCTTTAATTGCAGTATATGCTAAATTTAATATAATAAAGTAAAGTGTAATACAAACTGCTTTTAATAAACTTCTAAACATTTTTTTTAATATTTGTTGAGATATTTCTTTAGGAATTTTGCTATTTTTTTTATTTGCTTTTACTGATCTATTATTATTAATTTTTTCGCTTTTTTGTGTTTTTGCATCATTTACCATTTTCAGTTGTTCTCCTTATTTTCAAATTCGTACATAATAATACTTAAAATATTTAATGCTACTGTTTCTGTCCTTAATATTCTATTTCCTAAGGTTACTATTTTTGCACCATGTTTTTTTAAATGTTCTATTTCAGATTTTTCTATTCCACCTTCTGGACCAATTAATATTGCAATATTTAGATTTTTCTTTTTTAGCTTTTTTAAATGTTCTAATTCTGTTTTTAATGTATTTGTTTTTTCTTCCTCATATGCAACTATTACTATATCATAATTAGTTATATCTTGACAAATATTTTGAATTGTAATTACTTGATTTATTTTAGGAATTATGTTCCTACCACTTTGTTTTGAGGCAACTTCTGATATTTTTTGCCATCTTGATATTTTCTTTTCTTTATCTTTTTCGTTTAACTTTACAACACATCTTTTCATTTCTACTGGTGTTATGCTATAGGCTCCTAGTTCAACTGATTTTTGAATAATCAGTTCCATTTTATCTGCTTTTGGTAATCCTTGTAATATTGTTACTTTTGCGTTTGGTTCTACATTATTTTCTATTTTTTCTGTTATTTCTAATTCTATATATTTATCCTCTAATTTTATTATTTTACATAAATAGTCTTCTAATGTGTCTGTGTTACATATATTTAGTATTTCTCCTACTTTTTTTCTTAAAACATTTTTTATATGATTTGTATCATCTCCTGATATTTTTATATGATTTTCGTTAATTTCTTTATTTGTTACAAAAAATTTTGGCATTTTTTCTTCCTTTTATTATTTTTATTATCGCTTTATATTATATGCCTTTTTTCTTTATTTTTCAAGTATTTTAGAAAATAAAAAAATATTAAAAAACTCTGTTCTTGATAGCAATATTGTTATCAAAAACAGAGCCCTTTTTTAATAATTTTCTGCTTTTATTTCAAAGTATGCTTTTGGATGATTACATACTGGACAAATTTCTGGTGCTTCTTTTCCAATTACAATATGTCCACAATTTCTACATTTCCATATTTTATCTCCATCACGACTAAATACTAGTCCATTTTCTACATTGTCTAATAATTTTCTATATCTTTCTTCATGTTCCTTTTCTATTTTTCCTACTTCTTCAAATAAAAATGCAATATGGTCAAAGCCTTCTTCTTTGGCTTCTTTTGCCATTCTGTCATACATGTCTGTCCATTCGTAGTTTTCTCCTTCTGCTGCTGCTTTTAAGTTTTCTGTTGTACTTAAAATTTCTCCTCCTTGTAATAATTTGAACCAAATTTTTGCATGTTCTTTTTCATTATCTGCTGTTTCTTGGAATATTGCTGCTATTTGCTCATAACCATCCTTTTTTGCTTTACTTGCAAAATATGTGTATTTGTTTCTTGCTTGTGATTCTCCTGCAAATGCCTCCATTAAATTTTTTTCTGTTTTACTTCCTTTTAATTCCATAATAAATTTCTCCTTTCTTTTTATTTTTATAATTAAATAATATTTTAAACTTTTTAATTTATTGATAATTTGCACTATCTTCTGCCCAAGAGTTTGGTTTATAAACAGTTCCAACAAACCATATTTCACCTGTTTTCTTATCTTTTATTATATATATAAATGGTCTATCTATTTTTATTTGTTCTGGCTCTTTTGGCATTGCCATCATTAGATCCTTTAAAGCAAATACTGTAACTGCAGCTGCTTTTATGCCTTCTTCTGAGAAATCTATATTTGCTTTGTGCAATGCATCACTTACATAAAGGTTTGTATACATATTTTCTTTATTTACTATATTTGTAAAATCTGCTAAATAATCGTCAAAAGCATCTTTTATTCCTAGTTCTTGTAAATCTTGTTTTAACTTTAGATTATACTCAAATGAAAATTTTGGTATTGAAATGTTTACACCGTTTTCAGTTTCTGATGCTAATTTTGAATTGTTTATTATTTTATTAATTTCTTCTATCTTTACTGTTTTTATATATTCTGATAAGTCCTTTTTTGGCATTATTGCAGTAAATTGCAATTGTGTACCATTATATTCTTTTAAATCCATTGTTAGTGATGTAATATTTGAATCTTTATAGTATGATATACTATCGTTTGATGTTTCTTTATTTAAGGTTGTTGCTATCATTTTACTATTATCAGCTAATGTGAAGTCTTTTCCGCTAGTATCACTAGCATCAAATGCGCTTTGCCATTCCATTTCTATTGCTAATGCGTTTATTAATAACATTTGGGTATCGGGATTTTGAACCATTTGGTCTTGCAACATATTTTTTATTATTCCCAATGTTTTGTTTTCAATCCATTTATTTATATTATTTGCATTTTTAAAAGAATCTATGTTTATTTCAGCACCATATTTAGTAGTTAATGTGCTTTTGTATTCATCTTTTACATGCTTAGAGTAAGTGTCTCTAATATATAAACTATTTGCTAATGATAATACTTTATCTATATTATTATATTTTTCTAAGTTTAAGTTTCCTACTACATTTTCTATTTGAGTTTTGGTGTTTCCATTTGCTCCTTCATTTAACATTTTTAATGCATATTTTATTGATAATGGACTATATATCATATTTTGCTCATTATTTTCTATTTTTAAAAATTTTAATGAGAAGTCTGATTTTTCTATATTTTCTCTATCTGCATCAGATATTGGATTTATAACTGTTCCTATTGTATTTTTATTTTTTTCTTCTTTATTTTTGTTGATAAACATTACTCCAAATACTGCTATTACGCCTATAAACAATATTACTAGTATAACTACGGTTGAAAATTTAATTTTTAATTGTTGTTTTTCTTCCATTTGTATTTTCTCCTTTGTTATTTATTTTACTATAATTGTTTGTGGTACCGATGGTGGGACTCGAACCCACATGGTTTCCCGCTGGATTTTGAGTCCAGTGCGTCTACCAATTCCGCCACATCGGCATAAAAAAAATATGTACTAATATATATTAGCACATATTTTTTAAAATGTCTAGAAATTTTAAAATTTTATTTTATCTACTTATATCTTCTTCTTCTTCTTTTTCTTTCAATTGCAAAATTTTATTATGTAAGTTGCTAACATATTCCTTATTGTCTCTGTTTTTTTCTAATTTTTCCATTAATATTTCCATCTTATCCCAATATGAAATTGCTACTCGTTGCTTTTGCAAATCTGTTGATTGTGTTTCTACATAAATTTCTCTTCTTTTTTCCTCTAAATATTCTTTTATTTCAGTATAATGGCTTTTTTCTTTTTGAGTTTTAGTTCTATTTTTGGTAGCTAAATTATCTTTTGAAACTTTGATGCTAGTTTTAAAATCATTTATTGGACTTTTATAATATGTTGACATAGGTTCAACATGTGTTGACATGCTAAATGGTGTTCTAATTTGATTTCTGTTTTCAAGTGTTTCTCCATTCATAGTTATTTTTTGCTTTATTTTTTGTTTTTTTATATCGTCTTTTTCTTTTTGCTCTTTTTGTAGTTCTACATCATATTCATTTTTCAATTTTTCATCAAATTCCCAACCTATGGCTTTATCAAAAATTCCCATGTCAAATAACATTCCATTATTTTTTTCCATTTTATCCATAATACGGTTAACTGTTCCTTTTTGCCTAGCATTGTCATTTTTATTTCTATAGTCTTTTACTACTTGCTTTGCTTTTGAAATATCTTTATTTTTTGAATAAATGGCAATTAACATACAAGTTCTTTCATAGTCTGATATTTTTTCATTGTTTAATATATTTTCTATGTCTTCGTTTGATATTTTACCATAATATAGTTTTGTTTTAATTTTATTTAATAATTCTTGCTTTTCTTTAAGGTCTAAAGATTTTATTAGCTCTTGTATAGATGCATTTTTGGCAAAGGATAATTTATTTCCAATTTTTCTTGCTCTTTCATAGTCTCCTTCCTTTATTGCTAATTCTATCATTTCTTTTTGTATAAATTCATTGTTTTCAAATAATTTAATATTTCCAATCTTTTTTGCTTTTTTATAATCTCCTTCTTCTATAGCTATTTGCATCATTTGAAATTGTATAATACCATTTTTTTTGAAGGGTTCTTGTTCTCCAAATTTTTTAGCTTTTTCAAGTTCTCCATTTTCTATTGCCTCTTTTATATAATTAATTACGTCTTTTGCTATTGGTAGTTGTACATCTAATATTTCTTCAATGTTTCTTATTTCACTTATATCTTTCACTTGTAAATACCTCCATAATTTAAAATTATGTTAATATTATACAGTATTTTTCTTTAAATTTCAATATCTCTGTTGACAAATTTTTTAATCATTTAATTTCGCTATTTTAGAATTTTAATTTATATTAATAAAAATTCAATCTAATTATATGAATAAAATGTCGTTATGACATTAAATGTCGATACAATTCTTGAAAAATTTGTGCAATAATTAATTTAATTAATATTTAGGGGGATTATATGATAAAAGAAAAAAGAAAAGCGAAAAAATATACGCAAGAAAAAATGTCCCAGCTTCTTGGTATTAGTTTAAGACAATATGTAAGAATTGATAATGAAGAAGATTTACCAAGAAGAGATGTTCTTAAAAACTTAATTGTTGAATTAGATTTGACTAATGAGGAAATAGGAAGATATATTAGAAAAATGACGCGTAGTGCCTAAAAAATATAAGGGCTTATTTTTTTGCCCTTTTTAACTAATTATTTATTTATAATATGTATATTTTCAATTGAACTTTGTATTTCTCTTGATACAATGTTTTGAATTTGTGCGATTTCTTCTTGCTTTAATTCGTCTGCCCTAATAATTACATTAACACTTTCCCCATTTACAAATATAATACTATTTTCAAATCCCTTAGTTTTAATTAAATTTTCACATATCATAATAGCATTTTTAGTTTTATTTATTTTTTCTATTTCTTGTGTCGCAGATTGCCTTTGGGTTTCTAATGAATATTCACTGTTTAAAACATTTTCATATGTTTCTAACATTTGTGAATACATAGAATCTCTTTCTAATTTTGATTGGACAAAATAGTCATCTAAGTCTGTATTTACAACGTCTTCTTGTACATCTACATCTGTATTTACAACGTTTTCTTGTACATCTAAGTCGGTTTCATTTATTGTATTTTCTGGTACAATATCATTACTATTTACTAAAGTTGCATCACCTATATCTGCTAGTTCTGTATCATCTTTTGATTCCATTTGCATTGCAGTTTCAAGAGCAACTTCTTTTTCTGTATAACTTGTATAGTTCAAATATCCTGCTACCATTAAAACTAAGACTACTATATATATAATAATTTGATTTTTTTTAATAACTTTCATACTACCTCCTTAGGTGTTTTTTGGGACGGGGCAAAAAAACACCTTTTATTTTAATTTTTTCTTGGGTGTTTTTTTGCCCCGTCCCAAAAAACACCTAATTCATTTCAAATACTTGTATTTTATGTGTAGAAAGACCTGTTACGGCTTCTACTGCCTGTACTATGCTTGCCTTTATCTCCGGATTACTTGCACCTTTTGCAGTTATAATTGCACCTTCTAATTTAGGTTCTATTATTTTTTGTGTAATCGGCTTTTTTGTTCCATCTTGATTTTCTTCATATATAATATCTTTTTGTGAATCCATTTCTTCTATTTTTCTTGTTCCTCCTGATGTGTCGCTTTCTTCTGTATTGCTAGTTTTTGTTGTTTCATTATACATTGCAACCACTTGACTAGATTCTGAATAATTTATAAATGCTTTTACTTCGCCTACTCCCTGAATTTTTGAAAGTATATTTTCTAGTTGTGTTTCTAAATTTGTTGTTTTATCTGTATCTTCTAATTCCGCTGAATCTAATTTTTGACTACTTTTTGCACTTGCTAATTGCTTTGAACTAATATTATTTTCGTTTTTATTAGCTTGTTTATTTCCATTCCATATAATATTAATAATTACAATTGTTATAATCATAAGAACTATAAAAAATACTAAATTTTCAATTTTCTTTTTGTTGTCCTTATCTCCTTTTTCTAAATTTTTTGGAATTAATTTTTTTAATTTATCTCCAAACATTTTTCATTCACCTCATATTCTTCTATTAAAAATTTTTTTATGTTTTGAATATCAATTTGATTTAAATCTTTTTGGCCACTTTTTGAATTATCTTCTTTATTTTTTTGCTTATTTATACTAGTATCAATTGGTTTTATTTTTTGAATTTGAGCAACTATTTTATTTTCTATTTTTTCTGTTTTTTCTGTTCCATTTGTGCTATCATTTGTACTATCATTTGCACTATCACTTGTAGTACCATTTGTAGTATTTACGCCTTCTTCTAGTTTACTTACATTTACTTTAATTTTCGTGATTTGTGTTTCTTCTTCTTTACTTGATATTGTTACTTTAACATTGCAATTTTTTACTTCATATCCCTTTTCATTTAATTTTTTTATAATATCTTTTTCTAATTCATCTTGATACAATTCTTCTAGTCTTTTATCCATAGATGTTTGATTTTTAACATAATCATCAAAATTAATATCTTCTAAATTTTGCGTTGCTACCGATGAAAATGTTGAAAGCATTTTTTTATCAGATATAAATGGCGAAATCATTGTAAATATTATATAAATGCCCATTACCATTCTAATATATTTTTTAGTTTTATTATTTGGAAGTAACATTTCCAAAATAGATATAATTACTACGGTTAATCCAAATGTTTTTATCCATGAACTTAAAAATTTTACCATATTGTTTTTTTCCGATTCTCCTTTATCTATACATCATTCCACTATTTGATATTTTTAGTACTAATGCAGTTCCAATTATAATCATAAAAGAAATACTACTTAATATTGCTAAAAATACTTTAAAAACATCACCTGTTTGATCTAATAAATCCGTAATTTTGCTATCTGCAATGACTTGCGTTACTCCAGATAAAATTTTATATATTGCAGTCAGAACTAGCAATTTAATAATTGGCATAATGCAAATTCCTATTATAATAATAATTCCAACAAATCCAATTGCATTTTTTAATATTATTCCTCCTCCGAAGTACTGTATCTACTGCATCTCCTAATATTTTTCCTACTACTGGTATGGCAGTACTTACAACTGCTTTAGTTGTTTTTGCAGTAATTCCGGTCTACGCTACTTGACATAGTTCCCTCTAAAGAAATAATTCCTACAAAAATAGTTAAAACAATTCCTAAAAACCATACTACCCCAGACTTGAGCATTTTAGAGAGCTTATCTATTTTAATGCTATCAGAAAGTTTTGAAATAATTACTAAACTCGTAAAAATTAGCATAAGTGGAATTACAAGATTTTGTATGATATTGCCCATAAAATTAATTGAAACTAAAATAATAGGTTCTAAAATTCCACTTGTAGTAATACTTCCTGTCCCCATCATTAAAGTAATTAAAAGAGGCACTAACAAATTCATAAATCCCACTAAATTGTTAGTTGTATCTTGTACCATTTTTGCAATATCTGTGAAATTTGTCATAATAATAGTAACAATTAAAATATATTGTACATAATAAATTAATTTGGAAATACCATCATTTTCTAAACTTTCACTAACTGATTTTAAAATGCTATGTATAACAATAATTGCTAAAATACTTCCTACTACCTTTATAGAAGATATTACTTCATTTCCTAGTAATCTAAATATGCCTTTTGCTAAACCAGAATTATCAACTTCGCCATCTATTGCATCTTGCAAAACATCTTTAATATTTATATTTTCAAAAGCATCTCCCAAATATTTTTCAGAATTTTTTAAAAAATCTTGTATCCCATATTCTTCTTGTTGTTCCTTAATTGTTTCCTCTTGATTTGCTATTACAATTGAATTAGGCACTAAAATAAAAAATATAATTAGCAAAAATATGGTTATTTTTTTCATTATTCATTAGTACTCCTATCCTAATTTTTCTCATGTCAACGTGGGGATCAACGTGGGGACAGGCACCAGACCCACATTTTAGTCAACGTGGTGCCTGTCCCCACATTGACCAAAATGTGGGTCTGGTGCCTGTCCCCATCACAACATTGACATTTTTAATTACGGTAATATTTTTAATATTATTTCCAATAAGCTTGATATAATTGGAATTGACATTGTTATTATTATAATTTTACTACCCATTTCTATTTTACTTGCGATTGCGCTTTCTCCTGAATCTTTACAAATGCTAACAGCAAATTCTGATAAAAATGCTATTCCTGTTATTTTTATTAGTAATACTAAAAATGTGCTACTTATTGAGGCTTTATCTGCAAAAGATTTTATTAGTGTTATAATTCCTTGTAATTTATCCATTATAAGTATTAAAATTAAAAGCCCTGTTGCTATGCTTATATAAATTGCAAATTCTGGTTTATATTGCTTTAGTAATATAATTATAATTAATCCAATTAGACTAATTCCAATTATTTTTATTATTTCCACTTTTGCTTTATTTCCCTCCTAAAGACTAATTTTTTAATTGTTCATAAGTGTTTATAATTTTTTATAGTTTTCTATAAATAGCTTTTTATAAATTAAAAATTGTCCTTACTGTGTCAAATAATCCACTGATTTCTTTTATTACCATTGTTAATACAATTACTAACCCAGCTAAAGTGGTCATCATTGCTTGGTCTTCTCTTCCTGCTCTTACTAAGACTTGATGCAAAACAGCAACTAGAATTCCGATTGCCGCTATTTTAAATAATAAGTTAATATCCATAATTTTTATTCCTTTCTAGCATAATATAATAACAATAGCTAATCCTATTGTTGTTCCTAATTTACTATATAGTTTTTCATTTTTTTCTTTTTCTTTTTGTGCTTCTTTTAGTTGACTGTCCAAAAATTTTTCTGTTATTTCTATTTGACTAATTTGACCTTCTACATCTGTTTGTCCTAGTAGTTTTGATAATGTTTTTAATACATATTTGTCTTCTTTTGTAAACCCATTTTTACTTTCTTCTATTGCTTCTTCCCATGATATTTGGGCTGTTTTTGTCATCATTTTTTCTTTAGCTTCTAAAAAAACTTGTCCTACACCATAGTCTAAATTTTTTGCAATTGATTCAAATATTTCTGGTATTGGTTCATATGTGAATTTTACTTTTGTTTTAAACATATTTAAAGCATTTTTCATTTGTTCTAAGTCTTTTACTCTTATTACATATTTTTTTGATAAATATCTGCCAAGTAAGCTACAAGAAACTAAAATAAAAAATAATATTATGTATTTTAATATTTGCATTTTTTTATTTACCCCTTCTTTAATATTTTAATATTTTGCTATTTTGATATTTTTATATTTTAATATTTTGATATTCTTATATTCTTATATTTTAGTGTTTTGGTATATTATATTCGTGAAAGTTCAAATTTAGAACTAAAAATTATTATTCTGAAAAATTTTATAAAAAAAATATTTTTTCTATTTGTTTATTTTCTATTAAATTATTTATTAGCTCATTTTTTTTGACATCTTCCATTGTTTTTCCATGCATGGTGAAAATACCTTTAACACCTGAAATTAAACATTCTCCGGATAGCAATAACATCTTCTTTTGAACCAATTTCATCACAAGCAATTACTTCTGGTGCCATAGAACGAATTAATAACCTCATTCCCTTTGCCTTTGATATGTTTTCTATTACATCAGTTCTAATTCCAATGTCATTTTGAGGAATTCCTTTATACATTGCTGCAATTTCTCCTCTTTCATCTACTACTCCACATGTCATACCTTTAAAACTTATGCCATCACTACTTCCGATTACTAATGTTTCGAATAATATCTCGTAACATAGTGGTTTTTCCTTTCCCTGGTGGAGAAACAATTAAAGTATTGTATATTGTTCCATTTTCAGTATCTATTATTTCTCTTACTAAATGATTACTACATCCAATTACTTCTCTTGCAATTCTAAAATTTAAACTTGTTATGTATTTTAAATTTATAATTTTGTTTCCCTCTAATACTGCAGTTCCTACTATTCCAACTCTATGCCCACCTTTTATTGTTAAAAAAGCTTCGCATATTTGATTTTTATATGCATAAATAGAATTATCACATAATTTTTCTAATATTTGTAAAATTTCTGATATACTTACTTTATAGTCAATTATAATATCTGCTTGTCTACTTTTTAATAAAATTGGTCTTTCTACTCTAATTCTTATTTCCTGTAAATCGTTTTCTAATTCTAAATTTTGTAACAATGTATTTTTTAATAATGCATAAATTTGGCTTGGAAAGTATTTTAATATTTCATCTATGTTCTTCATTTAAAGTTTCATCCCTTTCTCAATTTATTTGAAGGCACAATATAAGGCATAATTTTTCAATTTATTTGAAAGTATAATAAAGCATAATAAAAGAGCATATTTTATTATATGCTCTTTTCTAATTTATAGAACTATTTTTTGTTGATTACTACTCGATAAATTCTACCTGTGCTTTCTTCCTTTTCAAATTCTACTCTATAATAGCTTTCGGTTTCTATGCTACTTTTTATTAATGTTATATTTTGTTTATTTACTTCATATTCAGACCCGTCAAAGTGAATTTCTTTTATGAGATTGCTGTTCTCGTTATTATTTGAAAATAATGATTCATTACTGCTTCCATTTTCTTCGTCTTCTTCATCGTCTAAACCATTATTTGATGCAATAATGCTAATTAGCCCTCTTACTGTAGTACCTCTTATATTTGTTCCACCATACATTTCAAATTTACTATTAAATGATGCTATTTCCATTTTACTCATATCATCATTTTCTGCATCAAGTGTGTTTAATGAATTAGAATAAACACCAGATGAAGATATTAAATTCTGTAATGGATTTTCATCTGCTTTTAAACCTAATTGTTCCATTTTCTCTGCATTTACATCTTGTAATCTTTGTTCTATTGCTTGCATAAGAGTATTTCTTTGTTCTTCCTCCAAAGTGTCTAAATTTAAAGTATTTTCTTCATTAAAATCTTCTATTGTTGCATTGTTTACAAAATTAACATTATTATTAAATATAAATTTAATTTCAACTGTAGTTTCTTCTTCGTTTTCTTCGGCTTCATTAGTTGCTGTTTGTTCAATAATATTTCCATCTTTGTCTATTTGAAGTTTAACACTTTCATCTATTGACATACTTGTTGATTGGAAAGTTATTAAACCATCTTCTTCTGATACTTTTAGATTATATTCAGATAAATCCATAGCTTCGATTTCTTGTAATGTAATATTTTTTGTACCATTAGAATTTCCAGCTTCTAGTCTAGTTAGTGATATATCTGCTAATAGTAATTTTACACTTTCAGTTATTTGTTTGATTTGAGATTTATTTTTTGCGTTTGTTGCTTTAGCTAAAATTTGGTTTTCGAGATTTGGTTGCATTTTTATGGATAATTCATAATTTTCTGAAATATTTTGTAATGTATTTAATCCCGTATAGTTGGCTAAAATTTCTATTTTTCCTGAACTATTCTCAATTGAAATTGAATAACCGCTCTATGTTTTCTTTTGAGTTTTTCTTTATTTGTATTATATTTTCATTATTTATTTTAATTACTAGCCCTACAAATTTTTTATTTTCTTGATAAATAGTTATTTCTGTTTCTACCTCTTCTTCATTTTGATTTTGTTCTTGCTCAGCTGATTGTATAAGTCTGTCTATGTTACTTGCAGTAATGTTTACTCCACATTCATCTAATTTTGCTAGTGTAAGTTGATCATTTTTTAAAGTTTGTAATAATGCAATTAAAATATTTTTATAGTCTTGGCTACTAAGAGTTAATTTATAACCTTGTCCGTTACTGTCTTCTACTTTACTAAAATATTCATTTTTTAATTGTTCATTTAAAACCCCTAAATAAGTATCTTTTATATGTTCTAATTCTTCTTCACTAAAAGATATATTTTCGAAATTTTGAATTTCTTCTAGGTCTGTACTTGAACTTGCTGAAAGCATTTCTCCCAAACCATCAGTTGAAATAAATTTACTTCCAACATAATCTGTTTGAATTCCAATAGTACTTCCTATTTGCCTATATATCAACGGAAAATTAACATCATCTGAATAGTTTAAACTAATATTTTGTTCTGATTTTGAATTTGCAATATCTACCTGACCAGAAAAAGTCAAATTCATGTCATTTATAATTTCATATCCTTCTTCTATTGGATTAATATTTACTGCTATAGAGCCATTGGTTGTATATGGCGTGCTTTTTTGTTTTTCAAAGTAATCTACTAATTGTGAATTTATTAGTCCTTCTTTTTCGTCTACCAATTGTGATGCATATTTGAAAAATAATTGCTTATTTCCTTTAAATATATCAGTTGCAAAATATGCAATGCTTACTCCTATTAATAAAATTAAAACAATTACTAATATTATTACTACTAATAATATTTTATTTTTCTTATGTCTCATTTTTTATTTCTCCTTTATCATTATTTTTATTCTTCCCAATTATGATAAATGTTAGATACGTCATCTAAATCTTCAAGGTTATCAATTAACCTTTCCATTTTTTCTATTCCTTTTTCATCTAATGAAACAGTTGTAGTTGGAACCATTTGAACTTCTGCTTCTAAAAATTCAATACCCGCTTCTTCTATTTTTTCACGAACTGTTCCAAAATCAGATGGATTTGTTGTTATTTCATATACTTCGTCATAGCTTTGAAAATCCTCTGCTCCTGCATCTAATGCAAGCATCATTAAATCATCTTCTTCCATAGATGTTGATGCCTTTTCTATTACCATTACTCCTTTTTTGTTGAACATATAAGAAACACATCCAGTTGTTCCTAAATTTCCACCGGCTTTGTCAAATGCATGCCTAACATCTGCTGCAGTTCTGTTTTTATTGTCTGTTGCTGCTTCTACTATTATTGCTACACCATTTGGTCCATATCCTTCATATGTAATTTCTTCATAGTTTTCGTTGCTGCTAGATGCTTTTTTTATTGCATTGTTTATTGTATCATTTGGCATGTTTGCTGCCTTGCATTTTGCAATTACATTTTTTAATTTTGAATTTCCTGATGGATCTGGTCCACCTTCTTTTACAGCAATTAATAGTTCTCTTCCTAATTTTGTAAATACTTTACCTCTTGCTGCATCTGCTTTTCCTTTTTTTGCTTGTATGTTATGCCATTTTGAGTGTCCTGACATTTTTCATTTCTCCTTTCTTTGCATTTATTGTAAAAATTTATTTTCTTAAAGTATTGTAGCACATTTTGGGGATTTTACGCAAGTGTTTTTTATAAGTTTTGATGGTTTCTTTATTTATATTATTTAACTTTTATATAATAAAAACTTCCTGTTCTAATTTACACTTATTAAGTAGCATCTCATCCATAACATCAAAAAACACCTCATACTCATCATTTTGTCTCAACAATTTTAAATGTTCAAAATATACTTTGCTCATCTTTTTCCAATAAATTTTTTTGCTACAAAAAGATTCTTTATCCATTTTATACGGAATAAGTTCTGGAATAATTTTTCTTAGCCTTACAAATATTTTAAAACCACCTATATCTATATCACTCCAATGGAAAAAGCCAATACCTTCTGCATTTTCATATATTTTTCTAAAAAATTTTCCTTTAATTGGGCTATACATTCCTCCATGATAAATTACAAATTCGTCTCTGTTTTTTTTATTTTGAATATAATCTATATAATTTGCCTTATTCTCAATAAATATTACTTTTTTGGCATTTTTAATTTTTAAATTTTTCATATTTTCTACATTATAACTATTTAAATAACTTCCTTGAGTTTCTTTTTTATATTCAATCTTTTCATTGCCGATAAAAAGTTCTAAATCTCCGCAAAATTCTATTATTTCTGGATATTTGGATATTCCGCACTTGTAATAAAATATCATCATTTGTAAATTCTTCTTTAATTTCCAAATCTGTTTCTTTACCTAATAAGTACTTTTTAATAATTCTAATTATAATATGTTCTATATTTTTTTCAAAATACTTTGAATCACCAAAACATTTTATACTTAGCACTCTTTTTAAATTTTCTTCAGAATTGTCTATTACTTGCAAAACTTTTAATATATCATTTGCAAATTCTACAGGAAATAATTGATTAGGTTTATGCTTTTGTTTTAGATAGTTTATCATATCTTTTCTATATTGTTCTATCCAGTTTTGTCTAAATGAATTAGTTTCTAAGAGTTGTAGTAAGTCATTATTTTTTACTTTAATAGCAACTCTGCCTGCTTCTAAATATGCATTTTCAATATTTTCTTTATTTAACCATATTTCTTTTAACAAATTTCCGTTGTTCATGATTTTTCCATGAATAAAATATTAGACCTTTTCTTTCTAAGTCAAAAATTATATCATGAAATAACTTCTTAGCTTGATAATTTTCTATATCGTATTCTTTCATTTTATCCAATTTTAAAGTAATTCTTCTATTAGAGTTTGTAACTAATGATTTACTTTTTTCATACTTATCTAATAATTTATTTAAAATTATGCTTTTACTAATCATTATTTTCTCCATTTTTATATAATTTACCATTCTTCTTTATTTGTGTATTTTTTTACAACTATTTCATGTTCTTCCGGATTTAATACTAGCAATGTTGAATCTACCAAACTTTGAATGTCTTGCAATTTGTCAGGTGGTGCAGCAAAAATTGCTTGAAATCCAATTTTCTTTAATAGTTTTATGCTTTCTTCTATTCTCTCACTATCCATTTTGCTAAATGCTTCATCAAATACAATTAATCTAATTGTATTTTCATTATTTTTTATTCTATAGACTTGTGCAAATGATGCAAGTATAGAAATATAGAAAGGTGTTTGAGTTTCTCCTCCTGATTTTTTAAGTAATGTTTTTGATAATCTCTGTTCGTTTCCAGTTTGGTCTTTTACAATCAAGTCAAAATTCAAATATGTTCTATAATCTGTATATTCTTTTATGTTTTTTTCATATTCCTCGTCTGAAATCATATTTGAATTTATATCTGTTGTTGTTACTTTATCAAATAATTCTTTTATTTCTTCAGAATATTTTTGATTAAACTGTTCTTGTCCAATTCCCCAATCGCCTAATAACATTTCGTCTGTTATCATGTTATAAAATCTTTTATATTCTTGTTTTGGCGATACTTTAAAACTATAGCTATCTGTTCCAAACCTATGCTCTCCTAAAGCATCATTTAATTCTTTTATTTGAGATTTTACTTCATCTATATTTGACTTTAATTTATCCAAAAATTCTATTCTAAACTGCTCATATGCTTTTTTTCGTGAATCGTCTATTTTTTCTAAATAATTTGGTAAGTCTATTTCTTTTAATTGTTTTAGTGCTTCTGAAAATTCTTGATTACTTCCATCATGAATGTTATAAGATAATTGATATTTTGTGTTGTAATCACTTCTTTTGTCTTCTAACTCTGTTTTTGCTTCTTCTTTTTTTATTGTTGTAGATTTTAAAATCCTTAAAAATGTTTCTTGTATTTTTGGCGCTGTTTTCTTTAATGCTTCTTTTCCATATCTTTCTTCTCCAATGCTTTCTTGCCAAGAAGCGTCATATTGGTCTTCAATTTGTAAACATTTAAGGTTTAAATCTTCTTGTAATTTTGGTATTTCTATGTTTTCATTTCTTTCGATTTCTGTTCTTAAATTTTCTATTTTCTTTGTATTTTCAAGAATTAAATTTTCTTTTTCCTTTTCTAGTTTTGTTTTTTCGTTTATTTTTGCTGTTATATTATTTAACCAAAATAAATCCATACCATTTAATTCTTCTTGTAATTTGCTTTTTTTGCTAACATATTCTGCTTTTTCAATAGAGTTTTGTATGTCAATATCAAAGTTTGATATGTCGTTTTCACTGAAATTTGTAATTTCTTTAACATTTCCCATTATTTGCATAATTGTTTCTTCATTTGCTATTTTATTTTCTAATTCTTGTAATTCTTTCTCTTTTATCTGTTTTTGCTTTTCTAGTGCTCCTTTACCAATTGTAGGATATTTATAAAGTTTAGGATTAATTCTTCTTAACACATAGCCTTGGTATAACATACCGGTCTTTCGTTATTGCTATTTTATTATTTCTTAATTCTTCTATTGTTTCGCATTTTACAACTCTTCCTAATAGATAATCAACATATGTTTTTGCTAAATTATTTTGTGTTATTATTTCTTTTGCTAAACTATTTTCTAAAACTTGATTATTTTCTTTTTGCATTTTTTCAATATCTACTAAACCAAATGAATGAATTTTATCATTGTTTTTTGCTATTTCTCTATATATTTTAGATGCTTCTTCAAAAAATTCTGGGGCAATAATAAGATATTTTTTTTGTGTATTTAGATACCCTTCTATAGCATTTTGCCATTTAATATCTTTTATTTCTAATAAATCAGACAAAATAGAAATTTTGATTTCTTTCCCTATTTTTTCTTTTAATCTTTTTTCTATTTCTAATTTAAAACTAATTAATTCTGGTTCATATGGAGTAATCCCAGATTTTAACTTATTAATGTCTTCTTCTAAAACTTTTTTATTGCTTAGGTCTTTATCCTTTTCTTGTTTTGTTTCAAAAAATATTGTATTTCCTAATTTAATTAGTTTTTCTATTTTTTCTTTTATCTCTTTTAATGCTTCTATTTCTAAACTACAAAAATTACTTTCATTGATATTTTCTAGGTATTTTATAAGATCTTTTAAACTTGTTAATTCTTGTATTTCATCTGCTACAATTTTATTTTTTATTTGCTCTAGTTTTAAAATATTTGCATTCCATATTAAACTATTATTTCTTAAGAAATTTATATCTTTTAATTCTACTTCTTCTACTGTTTTTATTTTATTATTTAAATTTTCTATTTTGTCAATAATATTTTTTCTTTTTTGCTCTACATCTGATTTTGCTCTAGTTTCTATTAATTCTGTAATTTCGTCTGATAATTTTTGCTTTTCTGAATCTAATTTTTTAGTGTTTTCTTCTATACTTTGTTTTTGTAATTTTTTATTTTCTACATCTGTCTTTAATTTTTCTTGTAAATCTAATAATATTTGTTTTTCTGCTCTCCAAATTAAGTATTGTTCTTCTCTTTCTTTAGATACTTGCATAATATAATTGTTGTATGTATTTTGTATTGTTTCTAATTCATTTTCTCTAATTTTCATATTTTCTACTTGTTTTGATAAATTATTGTATTGCCTTATATTTTCTTGCATTGAAGTAATATCTATTTTGTTTTTTACATCACATACATATTCTACGATAAATTTTTCTATATCATCTATTGGCGTAAATGTAACTGCTTTTTTAAATAAATTATAAAATTTTTGGTTTAATCCGCCAAGTTTTCCTTTTTCTTCTTCTTGATATTGTCTGTTGCTTGTATATATTTCAAAATTTTTGCTTCCATATTCCATTTGTAAAAAACTTTTTAAATCTTTGTAAGGAAGTGGTATATTATTTTCTCCTACAAATTCATTATTTGGCATTGTTCCATTTATATAGAAAAAATGGCTTTCTGTGTCGCTATCTTTATATACATCAAAAACAACTTCAAGGCAAAAGTTTTTTCTTGTTACCTTGTCCAAAAATTCACAAACAATGTATGTAGAAAATCTGTCTACTCTTAAATATTTATATCCTGTGTCTCCGTCGTCACCAATTTCTCCTTTTAAATATCCTTCTAAACTCCTTCCTGCTTTGTCATTTGCTGCTTTATTAAAAAATGTCCCTCTTGTATCTCCTAATATTAATAGTTGCAAAGCATCTAGGATTGTTGATTTTCCAGACCCATTTTTACCTGTCAAAAAATTGATATTATCAAATTCAATCATTTGTTTATTTATATAATGCCAATTTATTAACAACATTCTTTTTAATGTTTTCATTCTTCTTCTACCACCATTTCTTCATTTTCTGATTCTTCATCTTCTACTTCTTCTATTATTGAATTTATTGATTTACTTAAAGTTGCTATTTTTTCATTTGTTATTACAAATAAAATGGATGGTAAAATGATAATTTTTGTTTCTGGTTTTTCTAATATTCCATCTATTTTTTGTATTATATTAAAGTTAATTAAATTAGATAAAGCATTCCTTATTTCTATGTCAGATGGCTTTTTTGTATATGCTCCAACATCTATTAAAGTTTTTATGATGTCTGATACACTAACAATAGTATCTGTGTTTAATTTTACTGTTTCTCTGTCTTCATCAAATTTTAGCCTTAATCCATATAAAAATATTGTAGTATTTTTATCTAACCTTTTTTTGTTATATCCAAATTCATTTTCTATGTACATTACTTCATAGTTGCTATCTTTTATTAATTTAAATCCTGCAAGTGATAAATATTCTCTAAATAATTCTATATTTCTATCAATAAATCTGTAATCTGCATTGTATTTGAATGTTTTTTGATTTTTGTCATACATTCTATTTACAATAAATGTTTTTGCAAGTATCATACTCACTACTCTTTTAAAATTTTCTTTTTCTGCATTTGTTAGTTCATTATATTTTTCTATAAACATTTAATTTCTCCTTATAAATTTGATATTTGGTATTTTAAATCCATTGTTATTTATGGTTTCATTACTATCTTGCATATAATAAAAACTTTTATCGTATTTTCCTGCTTTTATTGTTGCAAGTATTAATAATATAAGGTCTTCTGTCGTGTTTAATTTTATTTCTGATGATGTTATAAATGGTTTACCTTTGAAATTTGCTTCCATAAATTCATTTATTTTTTGATTGCTATATAATTTTTCTAAACTTTTTGCAAATTCATAAAATGCTTTGGAATCAATTTCTTTTTCTTGTTTTAATGCTAATGGTTTTCCTTGCTTTCGTTTATCGTTAGAATTTCTAATGTAGATTGAATCTTTTGATACATATTCTTGCTTTAGTAATTTTACTTCTTCTTCCATTTTTTCTATAACTTTTTCTTTTTTAGAGTTTTTTAATATGTTTACTAGTTTGCCTTTTAATTCTTTATCACTTGTTAATAAATATTGTATTCGGTTAACAGATGCTCTTACATAGTCTGTGTTTTTTATTTCAATTTGATCCATAGTAAAATCTATATTTTCATATATTTCTATTACTGTTCTAATTTTATTTAAAATATCGTTTTCTGCTTCTTCTCTTGATTCATATTTTTTGTGTTTTGTTGCAACATTTATTGTAGCATCCAATAATTCTGCATCTGCTAATATGGTATTTAACATATCTCTTATAGGGGCTTTATAACGTGGTATAGAGTCTCTTGTAAATCTTGGAAATATCATTTCATCACTATATTCTTTGTATTTAAAAAAGTGCTCTTTCATAATGTCATTTATGTTGTCTTGGTTTATCATTTGCCTATGGAATCTTCCTAGACTATTGTATAGTGATTTTAATTCTGTTATTAGTTGCATTGTGTTGTTATATGCTGTGTTGATGGCATTGTATGTTTCGTTTTTTTCGATACTTGCCAGTTTTAAACTGGAATATGTTGCAAATACATATGAATTGTATTCAACTTGTTCTTCTTGTACAATGGAATATAATAGATCTAAAAATTTTATTGAATAATCTGGTAATATAATGTTTTCTTCAAATGAATTTCTTTGCATTTCAAATTCAATCCAGCCAGCCCATTTTAATTTTCTTAATAAAAAATAGGCTTTGCTGGAAATATTATTATCTTTTAATTCATTTATATCTTCATCTTCTGAAAAGTCTTCTTGATTGAATTCTTCTTCTAAGTTGTTTATTAGCCTTGCTATGATGTTGTCTTTTGATATAGACATTTCTTGCTTAAAAGCTTCTCTTAATACAAATAATGCATCTACATATATTTTTTTATTTTTTGATACTAATATAGAAAAGAAATTTTCTGGTATTTTATCAAATAAATTCATTATGGCTCCTCCATAATCAATTCATACTCTCTTGAACCCATACCAAGGTCTGCTGCCGCTTCTATTGTATGAATTCCATGTCTAGACTCAATTCTCTCTACTAAATGGTCTCTACCTGGATCATTTGAATTATATACTAAATCAATACAAGCTTGGTCAATAGCAACAGGGTCAGTACTTGCTAAAATTCCGATATCCTTCATGCATGGGTCTTCTGCAACATTACAACAATCACAATCTACACTCATATTACACATAACATTAATATATACAATGTTATCTCCAAATTTTTTAGTTACACTACTTGCTGCATCTGCCATTGCTTCTAAAAACTTTAATTGGTCTACTTGGAACATTTCCTCATAACTTGCATTTTCTTTTCCAACACAATGAATATATCTTTTTCCTTTACCAGATGCAACACCAATTGATAATTGTTTTAATGCTCCTCCAAAACCTCCCATAGGGTGTCCTTTAAAATGTGATAATACAAGCATAGAATCATATTTATCGATATTTTTACCTACATAATTTTTCTTGATTACTTTTCCATTTGGAATTTCTAAAATTTTGTCTTCACCTTCTGCATCCATAATATCAACTGTAAAGTATTTTGTCCAACCATGTTCCTTCATTAGTTCATTATGTTTTTCAGTTGTATCTCTTGCACCATCATATGCTGTATTACATTCTACAACAGTACCATTTACATGTTCTACAATGTCTTTTACCATTTCTGGTCTGATGTAATTTTGATTGCCTCTTTCTCCAGAATGTAGTTTTACGGCTACATTTCCTTGTAATTTTCTGCCAACTGTCTCATACATTTTTACAATGTTTTGTGGTGTTATTTCTTTGCAAAAATAAACTTTTGATTTTTCCATAATTTTTCCCTCTTTTCTATTATTTTAATTTTATTATAACCTTTAAAATTATATTGATCTACTATTTACGTATTTTTTTCATTAAATTTTTGTCTTTTTTCTTTTCTTAATTGTTTTTTCTTATCAGCTCTTTTTTTATTCAAAGACATTAAAATAATAATTAAAATTAATGCAATCAATGTAAAACGATTTTTTAAAACTTCTGTAACAATTCCAAATTTATTAATTTTAAATTGGAATTTTCCTTCTATTTTATCGTATGTTGTCATTTCTTTATCTGGTGCATTATTATTATCACCTTTTGTTTTATATTTTGTAATTCCATTTTCTTCTATAATGCTAATGACTCTATGAGTAACTATTAAGCCATCTTCGTCAAAAGAAATAATATCATTTTCTTTAATTTTCTCTTTTGGAACTTCTTTAATAAAAATTGCATCGCCTATATTTATTGTTGGCTCCATGCTACCAGATACAATAACAAAATTTTTATAGCCAAAAAAGTCTGGTGTTTTATTAGGATTTATAAATGATTTTATTATTAATGTGAAATTAAATACAATGATTGGAATTAATATTATATAAATTATAATACTAAATATCTTTCCAATCAAATGCATTTTTTTATATTCTTTCTGCACTTTATCTATTTTATACATTTTTTCTCCTCATCATTAGTTATTATTCTGTTCTTAATGCTTCTACTGGATCTTTTTTGCTTGCCATTTTTGCTGGTATAAGTCCTGCAATTATTGTCAATAACATACTAATTATTACAAGTATAACTCCTGCAACTGGTGGGACCATTGTTGTAACAGTTACACCTGTTAATGCACGAATTGCACTATTTATTGGAATAGTTAATAAAATTGTAATTCCTATTCCTAATAGTCCTGCAATTAGTCCCACAATAAATGTTTCTGCATTAAATACTCTTGATATGTCTTTTTTAGATGCACCAATTGCTCTTAAAATACCTATTTCTTTTGTTCTTTCTAATACAGATATATATGTTATTATACCAATCATTATTGAAGAAACAATTAAAGATATTGCAACAAAAGCTATTAATACATAACTAATAGTATCAACAATTTGGCTAACTGATTTCATCATAAGACCTACTATATCTGTATAATTTATAACATTTTCTTCTTTTCCTTCGTCTTTTTGTTTTTGATTGTAGCTTTCTATGATATCCGCAATTTTGTCTTTTGCTTCAAAGTTTTTTGGATATATACTTATAGATGTTGGTTTATCTAAATCTATTGCACTTAATGTTTTCATATTTTTTTCAAAACTTGCATTTTTGTTTTCTGCATATGCTTCCATCATTTGGGCAATTTGTTCGTTGCTTAATCTACTCATTGCCATTTTTTGCTCAGCAGACAAAGAATTGTAATCAAAGTTTGCATTTTTTTCATCTTCTGTTGGAAATTTTAATCCTGAAAATACATTTGTTTCTTGATCTTCCTTTTGCTCTTTAACAATTTCTGACTCATTAGATTTGTTTATAACATATTCTTTTAAGTCTTTTGTGTAGCCTATTCCACTAGTTACTGCTGTTGCAGCTATACTTTCTTCGTTTTGTTTAATTATTCCTACTACTTTTATGCTTTCTGCATCTGCAATTTTTTGTTTTAAATAATCTTCATCTTCACTTTTATCTAGCCATATTCCGTTTTCCTTGTTATAATAGTCTGAATTTAAAATTAATTTAAAAGATAAATTTAATAATTCATCATAAGAATAACTTGTTGCTTCTTCTGATTCTTCTAATTTTTCTCCTTTTTCTACTGCTTTCCATTTTTCTTCTAGTTCTTTTTGATCTTTTAGTCCTAATGAATATAGAGTATAATCATCAATTCTTCCGTCTTCTTTTAATATTAGAACAACTTCATTATAGTTACTTGGCCACTTTCCTTTAACTAAATCATATTGTTGTTTTAGTAAATCTTCATTATCTAACATTTCTATAAAAATGTCAGTATTTGTCATCATAGAACTTCCAAACATTGATGCTACAGAAGAATTTTGACCTGCTTCTATCATTTCTCCCATTCCAAAGGCATTCATTACAGTACTTGGGTTTACTCTAACTATTCCGTCATCTGTATTTTCTTTGTATAAATTGATTTTTAAGTTATAGTCGTATGCTATACTGTTGCTATTTTCTGTAATATCATTATTTTCTTCTAAATATTTTTTTAGCTCTGCTAAGTTGTTGTTTTGCTTTTTATTAGAAAGAGTATTTATCATTTCATTCATTACATCTGCAGAATAAGCTTTGCCTTCTTCTTGATTTGGATTTTCCTCTAAGTCTCCCATCATTGATTTCATCATACTTGACATATCTATTGTGGATTCTTCTATTATAATTGGATAAGATGATAATGTTTCTTCTTCTACTCTATCTATGTAATTTTGTACTCCAGTAGATATTGCCAAAATAAGTGCTATTCCTATAATTCCAATACTTCCTGCAAATGATGTTAATATTGTTCTTCCTTTTTTGGTCATTAAGTTATTTAGACTTAATCTTAAAGCAGTAAAAAATTTCATTGATGTTCTGCCTGATTTTGCTTTGTTTTCTTCTTTTTCTTGGTCTTCTTTTGTAAATGGTTTAGAGTCATCTGTAATTAAGCCATCTAAAATTTTTATAACTCTTGTAGAGTATTTTTCAGCTAAGTCTGGATTGTGTGTAACCATAATTATTAATTTATCTTTGGAAATTTCTTTTAATATTTCCATGATTTGTACACTAGTTTTTGTGTCTAATGCACCTGTTGGCTCATCTGCTAAAATAATATCTGGGTTGTTTACTAATGCTCTTGCAATTGCTACTCTTTGCATTTGCCCACCTGATAGTTGATTTGGCTTCTTATTTATTTGTTCTTTTAATCCCACATCTTCTAATGCTTTTACTGCTCTTTTTCTTCTTTCCTTTTTTGATACCCCTGAAATTGTTAATGCTAATTCTACATTTGATAAAACTGTTTGATGTGGTATTAAGTTATAGCTTTGAAATACAAAACCAATTGAGTAATTTCTGTATGCATCCCAGTCTTTATCTTTAAATTGTTTTGTTGACTTTCCGTTTATTATTAAGTCACCTTCAGTGTATCTGTCTAATCCTCCTATGATGTTTAGCAAAGTAGTTTTTCCACATCCACTTTGCCCTAATATTGATACAAATTCATTTTTTCTAAATTCAATGTTGATTCCTTTTAATGCATGAACAATAGAATCTCCTGAAATATAGTCTTTTTTAATGTTTTGTAATTTTAACACTTTCTAGTTTCCCTCCTAAACCTTAAAAATAAAGATTTGGCAATATGCCAAAACCTTATTTTTTAAAGAATTTATTGAATAAGCCTTTATCTTTGCTTTCTTTACTATTTTTACTGTCTTTTTTATTAGATTTATTAGTTGTTTTACTTGTTGATGTTTTAGCATTTTTTGTTGATTTAGTATTTTTAGTTGCTTTAGCCGATTTAGTGCTTTTGGTTGCTTTTACTGTTTTTGTTGCTTTTACTGTTGTTTTTTTAGTTCTTGAATTGTTGTTTGTAGCTTTTGATGTCTTTCCTGGTTTTTTTGTTGCTTGTTTTCTACTGTTTTTTATGATGCTATCAATATCGTCACTGTCTATTTCTTCTAAGTCATCATCAGTTTCTTCATCATCATATTCTTCATCATCTTCTTCATTATCTTCATATTCTTCATCTTCGTCTTCATCATCATCTTCTTCATCGTCATCATCTTCATCATATTCTTCGTCTTCAACATATTCATCTTCGTCGTCATCTTCATCTTCTTCAGCTTCTTCATAGTCATCTTCGTCTTCATATTCGTCTTCATTTACATAGTCATCATCATCGTCATATTCTTCGTCATCATATTCATCATCATCTTCGTCGTCTTCATCTTCGTCGTATTCGTCTTCGTCGTATTCGTCTTCGTCATAATCGTCGTCATAGTCTTCTTCATATTCATTATCAGCATCTTCGTCATAGTCTTCTTCATCTTCATCAATGTATGCTTCTTTGTCAATGTATTTATCTTGGTTTTCATCATCTTCGTCTTCATATATATCGATGCCTTCTAATTTATATTCAGATAAATCTTTGCCAAATTGCTTAGATACTTCTTCTTGAAATACCATGTAAATGTTTTTAATTCCTTCTATTCTCCAATAATTTGAGTTAATTAAAGTTCCTGTTTTAAGATTTACATTGTTGGCTTCTTCTTCAAAATTCTTTTCTTTATCTTCAATGCTTTTTAAATAATTTTTATTATATAATTCTTTATATGATTTTTGGCTTGCTTTGTTTCCTATTTCTTTTAAAAGTAATTCATATAAATTTTTGATTTGAATCATGTCTAATTCAAAATTATTGCAAGCATCATCCATGACTTTTTTATGTGCTTTCATACTACTGCTTATAGCTGTCATTCTTTCATAATCTAAAAATCCAAAAATGTACTCTTTTTGTGCTTTTAAAAATGCTAATTTTACACTTGTTTCTCTTAATGCTTTTTTATATTTTTCTAACTTAATACTTTCATTATCAGGCTCTGATAAAAGTTTTTTCATTTTGTCAAAAATTAAAATATAGCATTGTGCTTCCTTTTCTGCTATGTCTATTCTATTATTTGCTGCCTTTCTTAAAACATCTTGATTAAATGCAACTTTTTCGTTTTTTCCATTTTTTATCATAATTTCTAATGCTTCTTGCCTTACTTGTTCTTTTTCTGATGCAATAAAGTCTTTTAAGTTTAGCATATCTTGTACATCTATTTCATTAAATTCTCCATGGATTTCTTCTCTATATTTTACAATTCTTGATTCGCTTACTCTTCTTTCTTTATCACATTTGTTTCTGTCTTTTTGTTTTTGTGAAAAGTCTTGTAAGTTCTTTATAAATTCTTCTCTTAATTTAATTATTTGTTGATTATTTTTTTCTAAAGAATCTTCTATTTTTTTTAAGTTATTATCTAGTACCTTATAGTCTTCACCTAATTCACTAAATAATTGAACTCTATCATCTTCTAATCTTTTATTTGCTTTATATAGTTTTTCTTGTTCTCTTTGGATATCTTCAATTTTCTTGACAGTATCATCAAATTCTTGTATTACTTTTATGTCTTTGTCAGTTGTTATTTGGAAGTTTTCAAGTTCACTTATTAATTCTGCATAATTTTCACTATTTTTCTTTAGATTATAAGTTTTGTTTAATCTTAATATTTTTTCAATATATTTTTCTAAGACTATAGCACTTCTTTCATACATTTTGATATAACCTCCATTATTTTCCCATTTTCTACTATTATACATAAAAAATACCAAAAAGTCCATACAATTTACTATAAATTGTAAATTTCGTTTTTATCATATTGTTCTGGTTTCAATCCAACTCTTGTTTTCATATAACTTACTAAACCTAAAACAGTAATAAGTAATATTATTCCAACTAAAATCATACTGTGAGCAGTATTTGTTAAGTTTAATAAATAAGCACCTAAAAAGCCAATAATTGCTCTAAATACATTTCTACTAATTTCATTAACTGCATAAATTTGTGTTAATATTTTGTCATCAGCAAAATTTCCTAAGTACCTTGTAATTAAGACTGTATGAATTCCTTTTGCTATATGTATTAATATAAAACAAATTACAATAGTAAATAGCATAATTTCATAATTAAAATTAAACACCGTTACCAATCCTGCTATTAGAATTGAACCTATTAATATATATAAAATCATAGATAATGATTTATTTTTAAAATGTTCATGGAATTGTAGTTGTATTTTTGAACCAATAGAAGATGCTATTCCAACAATTGCTGCAACTACTGTAATAAATTGCTCAGATGTTCCTATGTCCATTAGCAAACTTGTTCTATATGTTGTGACTAAGCAAATAATTCCCCATGCAATCCCTGAATATAGAAATAAACTTCTTAATCTTTGTGATTTTGCTATAAATTTTACTCCATCAAATAAATCTGAAAAATATTTTTTTGTAGTTTGTGGTTCAGCTTTAGGCTCAATGTCATAAAATTTAGCTGATAATATAATTGAAAGTACAATAAATATTAATGCTCCTATCATTGGTATGTATGGATTAATTACATATAAAAAGCCTGCCATTATTGATGTAATTGCATCTAAGATGTAATAGTTTTTGACACCTTTTGCTTCTAATTTTGAAAATATTTCTCCTTCTTTTTTTGTTTCTGGAATAGAATAATGTATTAATGTGGTATCTGATATATTTTTTAATGAAAAGCATAAAGCACTAGCAAATTGTGCAAATATTAATGTTGTTAATCCATCACAAAATATAATTAAAATGATAAATATTAAATTAAATATGTTTCCTAAAATTGTAGAATTTTTGGTTCCTATTTTATCTATTAATATACTTATTGGTATTTGCAACACAATCATAAATATTGCAAAAAATGATTTACTCAAAATAATGTCAGCAACACTTATGTTTTTTACTTGTGTTAAAAATAGAACTTCTATTGCATAGAAAAATATTACATCTAATGATATTGCTCTATATATAGAATATAATTTCATATTAGTTTTTCTTTCTTTAGTGTTTTGTTCCTCCATTTGTTTCTCCTTTGTAATTTCGTTTATTTATTGATAATGTGATTATACACTTAAATTTACTAATTGTCAAAAAATAAAAACATAGAGTAAATCTGTAAGCCGGGTTCTGTCTTTTAAAATAGCCATTTATCTAGGATATATATTACTATATATCTCAAGCCACACAAGCCAGAAGGCGCCGAGCAGGCTTAATCTTCTATTTTAGGTGTTGCTTCAGATGGGGTTTACACTGCCTTGCCAATGTCACCATAGCAAGCGGTGAGCTCTTGCCTCGCCTTTTCACCCTTACCTAAAAATTTAGGCGGTTATTTTCTGTTGCACTTTCCTTAAGGTCGCCCTCACTAGACGTTATCTAGCATCTTTGCTCTATGAAGCCCGGACTTTCCTCTCGTAATTCCTTTCGGAAATTTACCAGCGACTATTCAATTTACTCTGTTTTTTATTATATCACATCTTGCTTAATTCTTCTAGTAAATTTTTATATTTTATTAAAAAAACTGCCTTGTCTTGCACGTTTGCAGAATTTTGCAATTCGTTTATCATAATATATCCTTTGCTAATTTTGGATTGTTTTGTGTCTGGAATATTTGTGTTTGTTAATAATTTTGAATAGTTGTCTATTGCTGATTTTATATCTTTTAAAATTTCCTCCCAGTTTTCACTATCCAATTTTGCATATGCTCTTAATATATTTGCTTTTGTTTCAATAACAGTAGTATATAATTCTTCTTGAGAAGAACTTTTTAAAAATTTAGGTAAATAATCATATATTTTACTTAATTGTGCTAAAGTGTTTTCTTTATTTTCTCCTTGGACTATTACTGTTAAATTATCATATTCTTTATTAAAATTTAATATGTCTTCTTGATTTATTGTGTTTAATTGATAAAAGTCCATAGTTATAGATGGTAAATCACTATATATATTTTCTACTTCTGATTTTATGCTATCCCAATTTATTTGTTCTTTACTTGTTAATATTTCACTTGATTTTAATTCAAACTTTTCTTGATTTTTTTCTTCTGTTTGGCTATTGCTTGAGTCAGATGATGTTTGTTCTCCATTACTTCCTTGTTTAGAATCTGCTGAGCTTTGTCCGCTTCCTTGTGATTGACCTTGAGATCCTTGGTTACTACTACTACTGCTTTGATCTGATTGTCCTTCTCCTTGTGAACTACTTTCTGAATTGTTTCCGGCTAGTTTCTCCTGATATTTCTGTTACTATAATGTTATAGTCTGTCGTTTTTATATTGTTCATAGTATTAAATAAGTTTACTAATTTTGTTTCCAAATATTTTATTTGTGAAAGCACCTTTTCTTTTTCGGTTTCTCCATTGTCTTTGTTTGCGTTAGTATAAATCGTAAGAGATAATACTGCTACGATTGCAATTAATATTATATATGCTATTCTTTTAAACTTTTTCAAATTAAAATCCTCCTTTTTTATTTCTATTATTTACATTTTTTTTTACTTTATTCTATGTATAAAATTTATTATATTTTTTATACTATTATAAAGATTATTTTTTAGGAGATTTTATGTCAGTAAGTGTTAATTTATATAGTAAAAAAAAAGGTGAATTAAATAAATTTTTAAGTCATTTTTATAATACAAATTTTGATTTAGAAGATTCTTTATATAGTTGGGAAAAAAAATACGCCAATCCTATCGAATTGGCTGAAATTATTGGTACTTTCGCTGATAATTGTGAAGATTACTTTTTGAGTATGTGGATTTGTTTAGATAAAGATGTATTTATACATGTTACTCAAGAAAACGCAAATGATATTATTAAATATCTATATGAGCGTTTTCCTTATTAAACCCTATTCTTCCTCGTCATCACTGTAGTCATTTTCATCTTCTTCTTTTTCTTCGTCTTCATTTTCTAAGTTTACATTTGACTCTATTTCTACTGTTTTTTCTAAATCATCTTTTTCGGTTTCGTCTTCTTTATATGTTTCTACGTTTTTTTCTGATTCTTGTTCTTCATTTTCTTGATTTGTTTGTTCTTGAACTTTTTCTTGAAGTTCTTCTTGTTTTGCTCCACAGTTTGGACAATATTGTGCATTTTTTTCAATTTCCTTAAAACATTTTTGGCATTGCTTCTTATCTTTTAATTCTAAACATTGTTTTAATAAGCTATCTATTTCATCACTTAAAACATCTATTTTTGTGCATTGTTCCTCTAGGTCTTTTTTAATACATATGTCTTCTTCTCTTACATGTTTTTCGTATACTTTTTTTCCTATTTCTTCATAAATATCACTTATTTGAGATTTTAAATCTCCTATTTTTAATTTAATTTTTGTTTCCTTTGCAATTTTTCCAGTTTTATCTGCTGTTACTTTATATGCCTCTGACGCTTTTTTACCTAATTTATCAAAAAAATCCATTTTAATCTCTCCTTTGCTTATTATTATTTGATTTTTTTATTACAATTATTCACTTTTTTTATCTCTTGTCATTAATTTTATAACCGCATCTTTTGGAGATAAATTTCCATAAAGTACTTTGTAAACGGTTTCAACAATTGGCATATCAATATTGTGTATTTTGCATAGTTCATATGCAACTTCAATATTGTCTATACTTTCAATTACCATTCCTACTTCTTGTTTTGTTTCTTCTAAGGTTTTTCCTTGCCCAATTAATTTTCCTGCTTTTCTATTTCTACTATGTTCACTAAGACAAGTTACAATTAAATCTCCTAGTCCACTTAATCCATAAAATGTTTCTTTTTCTCCACCTAATGTTACTCCAAGTTTAGTTAGTTCTAGTAATCCTCTTGTAATTAATGCTGCAAACGAATTATCTCCTAATCCAATTCCAGCTGCTATTCCTGCACAAAAAGCAATAATGTTTTTTAATGCACCGACCTAATTCTACACCTTTTACATCTCTAGATGTATAGATTCTCATTTCATTGCACATAAAAGTATTTTGTATAACTTGCAAAATATCTTCATGTTTTGATGCAATAACTAAAGCTGTAGGTATTGCAATTGATACTTCTTCGGCATGACTTGGTCCTGACAATACACCAATTCTTGCCGTTGGCAATTCGTCTAAAATGACCTCATCTAACGTTTTTAATGTTTCTTTTTCAAAACCTTTTGAACATATTATAATTGGCTTATTTCCTACATATTGTTTATATTTTTTAAATGTATCTCTTGTAAATTTAGATGGCGTTACATGTAAAATAAAATCTGCTTCTTCTATTACCTCTTCAAAATTATTGGAACATATTATATTATCATTAATTACTACACCTGGTAAAAACTTGCATTTCCTTTCTTCATTTATTAGTCTTTTTTCTTCTTCATCATAAGACCATATTTTTATTTGGTGTCCACACCTTGCAAGATGTATGCTTAAAGCAACACCCCAACTTCCACTTCCTATAACTGCTATTTTTTTCATTTTCTGCTTTTATCTCCTCTTTTTAATATATGATATTATTCCTATTATTATAATTGCAATTAATATGATAAAAAGTATTTCACTAAAATTTATCATTGTTCTGTCTGGTTGTTTTACAGTATCTTTATCATAATCATATTGAACTTCACATTTTCTATTTTCAATTTTAAAATTGTCTATATGTACAATATAATCTTTTTTCTCATTTTTTATTCTATATTTTATATCTAATTTATTGTAATCTTCTAATAAATCAAATTTATAAATTCCGTTTTCATCTGGTTCTAATAAAATTTGCGTATATTCTATGCCATTTTCTTCATATAATTCATCTTGAACATTTTCTTTTTTAACTTCTATTCCGGTAATGTCATTATTTTTTAAAGTACTTGCTCCTTCATAATTAACATCTAAAATATTATTTAAAATTGCAAATTTAATGTACTTTTCTGGTAATAATAGAAACACATCAAATTGCTCATTGTTTTCATTACTTGTAACTTCAAAATTTAAGTCTATAGTATTCATATATGCATAAGAACTTACTCCTATTAAAACTATCATTAATATTATTAATAATAAAACTGTTATTTTTTTCATTAGTTTTTACCTCTCTTAACTTTTATTTTTTAAAACTTATTTTATTTTCTGTTCCATTTAATAATCTTTTTATATTACTTCTGTGATTATATAAAACAAATATTGCTAGAATTATGCTATAAATTAAATAAGTTGTTCCGTTTTTTCCTTCAGTTAAAACTGTATAACTATCATTTATAAATAGTGTTAATACTGGAAATAAAATAGCTGCCGCGCAAGATCCGAAGCGATACCATTCTAGTTAAAGCCATCAAAATTAATGCAAATACTAAACATATTAAACCTATTTTCCAATTGCTCATTAAAAGAACTCCTAATGATGTAGCAACACCCTTTCCTCCTTTAAATCCAAAAAACACTGGAAATGTATGTCCTACTACAACTGCTATTCCTGAAATTTGTAATAATAATTCCTTATTAGAACCTGATATTATATTTCCCATAATAATTGCTAAAACAATTGCTACTACGCCTTTTAAAATATCACATAGTAATGTTAAAGCAGCTGCTTTTTTTCCTACACTTCTAAGCATATTAGTTGTTCCTGCATTTCCACTACCTTTTTGCCTAACATCAAATCCCGCCATTTTTTTGCTTAGAATAACAGAAAAATTAATGCTTCCTATACAATAGCTAATAATTGCTAATATTATGTATAAAGCCATTTTTTATCCTCCTTTCTTCTTTTATTTATATATATCTTTTTCATTTTTTTCTCTTACTATTATTCTAACTGGTGTTCCTTCTAGTCCAAATTCTTTTCTAATTTGATTTACTAAGTACCTTTCGTAAGAAAAGTGAAATAATTCTTTATTATTAACAAATATAACAAATGTTGGTGGCTTTGTTGAACTTTGCGTTCCATAATATATTTTTAATCTCTTTCCTTTATCTGTTGGTGGCTCAACAATTGCTATTGCTTCATTAATTACTTGATTTAGAATAGCTGTTGATAGTCTCATAGAATTTTGTTTTTCCACATTATTTATTAAATCAAATAATTTATCCACTCTTTGTCCAGTTTTTGCTGAAATAAATATTATTGGTGCATAAGATAAATATTTTAATTTATCATACACTTCTTTTTTATAATTTTCAAGTGTTCCTGTTGTTTTTTCTATAGCATCCCATTTATTAACTACTATAATTATACCTTTTCCTGCTTCATGCGCTTCTCCTGCAATTTTTGTATCTTGCTCTGTTACTCCTTCTAGTGCATCAATTAGTAATAAACACACATCTGATCTTTCTATTGCCAATAAAGTTCTCATAATACTAAATTTTTCGATTGATTCTGTTACTTTACTTTTTCTTCTAATTCCTGCTGTATCGATTAATACATATTTTCCCTTTTCATTTTCAAATTCTGTATCAATACTGTCTCTAGTAGTTCCTGCTATATCACTTACAATTGTTCTATTTTCTCCTAATATTTTATTAATTAAAGAAGATTTTCCAACGTTTGGCTTTCCGTATAACGGCTACTTTTATTTCATTTTCATTTTTTTCTTCTTCTAAGTTTTCTGGAAAATATTCATATATTTTATCTAAAACATCTCCTATTCCAATTGCATTTGTACTAGAAATTGGATATGGATCTCCCATGCCTAAATTATAAAATTCATATATTTCTTCTCTATCTTTTTCAAAATTATCTGCTTTGTTGCATACTAAAACAACAGGCTTGCCAGATTTTTTTAACATTAATGCAATTTCTTTATCTGATCCGAGTTACACCTTGACGAATATCTGTTAAAAATACAATAACATCTGCCATATTGATAGCAAGATTTGCTTGTTCTCTCATTTGAGAAGCAATAATATCATTGCTTTCTTGTTCAATACCGCCAGTATCAATCAATGTAAAATCTCTTCCACGCCAATTTGTTTCTGCATAAATTCTATCTCTTGTCACACCTGGTATATCTTCTACTATTGAAATTCTTTTTCCTACCAAATAATTAAAAAAAGTTGATTTACCAACATTTGGTTTTCCGTATAATTGCTACAATTGGTTTCATTTTCATCTTCACTAATGTCAATGTGGGGACAGGCACCATTGCCACCAAAATGTCAATGTGGGGACAGGCACCATTGCCACCAAAATGTCAATGTGGGGACAGGCACCATTACCACTAAAATGTCAATGTGGGGACAGGCACTATTACCACCTTTTCTCCTTTCTTATTTTCTGGCTATAGTATATAATTTTTAGATTTTTGCAATTCCTCCAATAAGTTGACTTTCTTCTGCTGATGATAACCATTTTGCTCCTCCTGAAACAACTACCATATTACCTTTTTCTAATATTCCTTTTTCTTTTGCTTTTTTTATTCCTTCTTCTACCATTTTGTCTATGTTAGTTTTGCTTTCTACATAAATTGGTGTTACATTCCATGCTAATGCTAATTGATTGTATGTTCTTCTATTATCTGTAATTGCTATTACTGGACATTCTACACCTAATCCTGAGAATCTTCTTGCTGAATCTCCTGTATTTGTATAGCAAACAATTGCATCTGCATTTAAGTTCATTGCCATAACAGATGTTGAATAAGCCATTTTATTTTCTAGATTATCAATATTTTTGTCTTCATTCATAGTAAATCTTTTCCAATAATCAATGTCTTCTTCTACTCTTCTTGCAATTTTTACCATTGTTTTAACACATTCAACAGGATATTTTCCCATTGCACATTCTCCAGATAACATTATTGCACTTGTTCTATCATAAATAGCATTTGCAACATCACTTGCTTCTGCTCTTGTTGGTAATGGATTATATGTCATACTTTCTAACATTTGAGTTGCAGTTATTGCAGGTTTATTTGCTCTATTAGATAATTTTATAAATTTCTTTTGCATGATTGGTGGTTCTGTATAGTCTGTTTCGGTTGCCATATCACCACGAGCAATCATTTGAGCATCAGCAAATTCTACAATTTCTTCCATATGCTCTAATCCTTCTACATTTTCTACTTTTGTAATTATTTTTACATCTTTTCCACCGTTTTCGTCAAGTACTTTTCTTACTTGAACAATGTCTTCTTTATTTCTAGTAAATGACATAGCAACATAGTCATAATCATGATCGCAAGCTGTTTTTAAATCTTCTATATCTTTTGGTTTTAGTGCTGGTAATTTAACTGCAGTACCTGGTAAGTTCATTGTTTTTCTACTTCCTAAGCCATTTCCATGAATAACGGTGCAAATTATATCTTTATCTACAATTTCATCTACTCTTAATTCGATTGCCCCATCATCAATTAATACTTTAGCTCCAGGTTTTACATCTTTATATAGCTCTTTATAGCTTACAGATACTTTATCTTTATCTCCTACAATGTCTTCGTTTACAAGTGTAAATTTTTGACCATCTTCTAATTGGATTTTTTCATTTTTACCAGTAACTAACATTCCTGTTCTTATTTCTGGTCCTTGCATATCTAATATTAATGCTATTGGTAAATCCATTTCCTTTCTTAGTTTTAAAATTTGTTCTGTTTTTTCTGCTTGTTCTTCCCAACTACCATGTGAATAATTGATTCTACATACATTCAATCCTGCCTCGAATAACTCTTGTAATTTATATTCACTAGCTGGTCCTATTGTTCCAACAATTTTTGTTTTTCTTAACTTTTCCTTCATAATTTTTTTAATCTCCTCTCTTCTTTTAAAACACAGTTGATTATAACATAATCTATTCGCAAAGTTCAACATTTTTTGCCAAATTTCTTTATTTTACGTTACAGTTTAGACTAAATTTAATTCTATGTAAAAAAGTAAATTAAAGTCTAAACTGTAACTATTTTACTCCAATTCAACTATTGCATGTAAGATTTTTTCATCTTCACTTTGAATAACTACTTGATGTTTATTATCTTCATATCCATATTGGCATTTTACAATATCACCTAGTTTTATTTCCTTTTTATACATAATTCTTATTTTATCAAATGGTCTTTTTTCATAAACTTCTTTTGGCATAGCTTCATATGCTAAATCTAAATAATATAAATTATGCATATGACCAATAATATCAATATCTTTTCTCTTTGTTTCATAAATTATACTATTTTGATAATTTTGTATAGCTTTTAATTTTTCAATATCGTCTTCTTTAAAAACTCTTTTTTCAGTTTCTGATTTATATTTATTTGCCATTTTGTCTTCTACTTTTTCTATTTTTCCTGTTTTATTATTTATTAATAGCCATTTAGAAGTAGCAATTACGCATAGATTATCTTGTTCATCATAGATTTCAAAATCTCTGTAAGCATAATATTTTATGATTTTTCTTGACCAAGTGTGTATTTTTAAAGTTTGTCCATATTCTGGCCTTTTTATTACATTTACTTTCCAATCCAATAAAATCCAACTTACACCTGTTTTATCAGAAGTATTAATGCCATAACCAACACTGTCTGAATGATATGCTGCTATGTTCTCTAAATATTCTAATATTGCTTTATTACTTACTTTATTTCCTTTCCAAACATCTTTTAAGCCTATTTTAAAATTTTCTTTGTATATCATATCTGATTATTCCTTTCTAGTAACACTTTTTAAAGTTGCAAAATTCGTCATTTTATATTTTCATAACCTGGCTTTTTTAGTAATTTAAACATATTTTTCTTATATTCTTCCACACCTGGTTGATTAAAAGGATCTACACCTAATAGCATTCCTGACATAGCACATGCTTTTTCAAAGAAATAAATTAATTCTCCTAAATTTTTTTCATCTAATTTATTCATTTTTAATAAAATATTAGGAACTCCACCTGTAAGATGTGCTTTTATAGTTCCTTGCATTGCTTTTTTATTTACATAGTCTAGTCCTTTTCCAGATAAATAGTTTAAGCCATCTAAGTTATCATCATCTGAATTAATTTTTATATCACTATTTGTATGTTCTATGCTAATAACTGTTTCGAATAAATTCCTTCTTCCATCTTGTATATATTGACCCATAGAATGTAAATCTGTTGTAAAATCAACTCCCGCTGGAAAAATTCCTTTTTTATCTTTTCCTTCACTTTCGCCAAATAGTTGTTTCCACCATTCTGTAAAGTAATGCATTTTAGGTTCATAATTAACTAATATTTCTATTCTTTTATGTGCTTCATATAAAATATTTCTTGCTACTGCATATTGGTAACATTCGTTATATTTTAAATTTGAGTCAGCAAATCTTTCTTGCCCAATTCTAGCACCTTCCATTAATTGTTCTATGTCAATTCCTGCCACTGCAATTGGAAGTAGCCCTACTGCAGTTAAAACAGAATATCTTCCTCCAATATTATCTGGAACTACAAATGTTTCATAGCCTTCATTTTCTGCTAATGTTTTTAATGCCCCTTTTTCTTTATCTGTTGTTGCATAAATTCTGCTTCTTGCTTCATCTATTCCATATTTGTTTTCTAATATTTCTCTAAAAATTCTAAAACTGATTGCAGGCTCTGTAGTTGTTCCTGACTTTGATATTACATTGATTGAAAAGTCTTTGTTTCCAATATATTCAATTAGTTCATTTAAATAGTTTGGACTTAAATTATTTCCTGCATATAAAATTTGTGGATATTCTCTTTGTTCATCTGATAACATATTATAAAATGAACTTGTAAGAGATTCTATTACTGCTCTTGCTCCTAAATAAGATCCTCCGAATTCCAATTACTATTAAAATGTCTGATTCTTTTCTTATTTTTTGAGCCGCTTTCTTTATTCTATTGAATTCTTTTTTATCATATTTAGTTGGAAGTTCTAACCACCCTACAAAATCCTTTTTTTTATTTGCTCTTTCATGTAAGTTTTTGTGTATTTCTTCTACTTGCTTTTGATATTTTAAAATGTTTTCTTGTGGGATTCTACTATTGGCTAAATTTAATTTTATTTCTGACATATATACATACCTCTTTTCTTATGAATTTTTTTCAAGTTCATTATATATAAATATGTCACAAATTTCAAGATTTATGTTTTTATTTTAAAAAAAAGTTCAATATATTTTTATTAATTACAGGCTATAATAAAAAACGGAATTAAGATTTTCTTTGCAAGTAATAAACTGCTAATAAAATCTTAATTCCGATATTTTATTTTTACATTGGTAATATTTTTCTATTAATTTCTTCTTCTATTTCCTTATTTTGCTCATATTGCTCTTTTAGTTCATTTTGAATACTATCATAATCATTCAGTTGTGATTTTATAGAAGATATTGAATCTATTACCTGATTTAATCTGTTATTTTGTTTTGATATTAATTCATATATCTCTAGCAAATTATCATTTATGTCTGTATATTCTTTTGGATTTTTATTATTTACTATGTCTTCAACTTTTTGAGTTTCTACTATTTTATTATGTGTTTTTGTTTTTTCCATTATATCATATTTTTTTTCTTTTAATTTTGGCTCAGCTTCTTTTATTAATTCATCAACTGTAACCAATCTCTTTTCTTTTACTTGTGATTTGCCATTAGAGTCATTATTAGAATAATAGTAACCACTTTTATAAGTTGTTTCTTTAACATGAACTTTATTTAAAATAGCACCTATAAGTTCTCCACCAACTGAACCGAATTGCTTTTTTTACTTCTCTTATATCATTAATTTTAGTTACTTCTGAATTTATTACTAAAACTGTTGAGTCTACAATTGTTGATAGTATTATACTATCTGTTACTAATTTGCATGGTGGTGCATCTATAATTACAATATCATAAATATTTTTAAATATTGCTAATAACTCTTTCATATTATCTGAATCTATTAATTCTGATGGATTTGGTGGTGTTGTTCCATTTGTTAATATATGTAAATTTGGTACTTTTGTTTCTTTGACATACTCTTTTGCTAGTTCAACATCTTTTTCAATATCTCCTGTCATAAAGTATAAATAATTAGATAGACCTTCTGTATTGTCAACTTTAAATATTTTTCCAGCTCTACCTTTTCTCATGTCACAGTCTATTAATAAAACTTTTTTATTTGTTTCTGCAAATGATGTTGCAATATTACTTGATACCCAACTTTTTCCTTCTCTTGGTGTACAACTTGTAATTAGTATTGTTTTTGCTTTTCTGCCTGAATTCATATATAAAATATTAGTTCTTACTGAATTGATACATTCTGTAATAAAAGATTTAGCATGTTTTTGGTTTTTATTATTTGCATAAATAGGAATTGAACCTAATGATTTTACTTTTAAGTATTTTTCTATTTCTTCTTCTTTTTTGATAGTATTGTCAAAAATATATATAATCATTGCGTAAATTGCTGATATTACTAAACCAATAACAAAAAATACTATTATATCTTTTGCATGATTAATGTTGTATGGTACGGTTTGTTCTACTGCTTCATCAATAATTCCAATATTGTCTAAGTGATAAATTTGTTTAATTTCTTCTAAGAAGGCATTTGCTAATTCTTTTGTAATATTCATAGCCATTTGTGAATTTGTATCTGTAACTGATATTTCTATAATATATGTATCTGTTATGACGTTTACCTGAATTTGTTTTAATAATTCTTCTTCTGTAATATTTAAATTTAAATTATTAATTACTTTGTTTATTACTTTTGAATTTTTAGCAATATTACTATAAGTTACAATTAATTCTGAATTTAATGTTAAGTCTGTACTTGTAATAGTTTTATTTCCTGAATTATTATTTGGTATTAATAGCAGTGATGTTGTTGATTTATATTTTGGTATTATATATCCATATGAATAAATACAACCTAATATTATACAAACTATTAAAATTGCTATAATTATAAATTTTTTTCTCATCAAAATATCTAATATTCTTGTTATTTCGATATTTTCGTTTTCTCCCATGTTTCTTCACCTAACTTATATTATATCTTATTTGGTAAACTATTTCAACATATTTTTTTCTTTTTTTTTATTTTTTTTTGAACAATATAAGCTAATATCTTAATAATCAATTTCTGTAGGTATTTTTCTTTAATATTTAAGCTTTTGTAACTTCATTTAATACTTTCGCTAAATATTTCATGCTTGTTAGGCATTGTTCTAAAGTATTTCCTGTTGCACCTACTTCGATAATGCTTGCACATTTTCCTAAGTGTTGATTATACCTTGATTTCGTTAGCATTATAGGTTTGAATAATCCCGGATAAAGTTCTTCTGCTTTTTGTTGAACTTTAATTGCAAATTTTAAATTTTGATTCCAATTAGGATGCCATAAACCACTATTATTTGTTCCGAATTACAAACATAATTTGTGCTGCAAGATCTGTTTCTCCTATTTTTATAGTTGGTGCATAATCACTTCTACTTCCTATTGCATCTCTATGTAAGTCTATAATAATATCACTTGGTGTTGTTTTTACTAGATTTTCTACAGTTGCTAAAGAATGTGCATATGAACCATTATAAGATGGATAATCATGATATGATGTATCATGTATTACATTAAATTTGTATTCTTTTAACCTATTTTCTAATTCTTCTCCTACTTTAACTACTGTATAGTTTAAATCTGTTGTTCTAAAGTTTCCTGTTGGATTATATGGGTATGCATCACTTGAAGTATAACTTTCACATGTATGTGTGTGGTATAATATTACATTTTTATTTTTTGTTGTAACATCTGGTGTTAGCATTTCTTCTGTTAACTGATATTCTGTTTCATTTTTTATTTTGATATTTTGATATTGACTATTAAAGCTTTCTTTTAGAGGATTATTAGTTATTATTTGTGTTGCCATAGCAGAATCTGGTAACTTTTCTTTGGTCTCTTCCTTGTTTTCTTTTTTGGTTTCTTCTTTTGTCTTTTCTTTTGGTTCTTCACTCTTTTCTACTTCTTGTGCATTTGTATCTTGACTTTCGTTTTTTTCGTTTATATTTTCTTGTATTTTTTTTGCTGTACTAACTTGTGTATTTATAATTCCTTGCCACGCACTTTCCTTTTCAATTTTATTAATTTCTTCTTGCAAAATATCTTTTTGGGAATTTGCCACTCCAACAGTTGGAACTGTTTTTTCTAAACATTCTACCATACTATTTTGAAAAAAAGATTTTGGCACATTTTTTGATTTTTCTGCAATGGTTGAAAAATAATTACTTCCTACTACTACAACTAAAGCAGTTATTATCATTCCTATTGAAAATTTTTTAATGTCTTTCATTTTTATTACAGTTACATTAAACATTACTTTCTCCTTGTCCACAAAACTATCCTATAACTATATATATTCATTTATTGTTTGTAATATGACATATAAAAAGCCAAAAAAAATGGAATAAAGATTTTCTATGCAATAAAATTGCATAGAAAATCTTTATTCCGCATACTATTATTTTTAATTCTCTTTTTATACTTTTTTCCAGAACCAGTCTAAACTGTTATCAATGCTTTTCTTTCCACCTGCTTTTGCTTCTATATCATCTACCCAAAGATAAGCAAAGAAACTAATTAAAACAAATATAAAGTCTATTGCTATACATCTTGATAATGTTGATAATAAATATCTGTATTCTTCTGATAAAGTAGCAATTTGTGCTACATGCATAATTAATATAATTAAATATGCAAATAATACAATAGCATTAATATAACTTTTTTTAATTTCTTGTGCTAAAAATATTAATAATACAGTTGCTGCTAACATTAGAACTAAAGTTAGTGCATTTGATATATCGAAAATAAACATCTTGATTTCCCTCCATTTTCTTTTGTTTATAATACTATTAATATAGTACCACTATTTTTATTTTTTATCAATCTTTTTTTATTTACTTTTTTATTACATTTTTGTTACAAATTCTTTACGACATTTTTTCTTCAATTAGTTTTGCTATTTCTTTTGCTTTTTTAGTTATATATTCTTGATTTTCTCCTTCTATCATAACTCTTACCAATGGCTCTGTTCCAGATGGTCTAATTAAAATTCTTCCATTTCCTGCAAATTCTTTTTCTAATTTTTCAATTGCTTCTTTTATTTCTTTATCTTTTTCATAGTCATATTTTTTTTCTGAATTTACTTTTGCGTTTATCAACACTTGTGGATATAATTTTACTATGTTTCCAAGTTCTGATGCTTTTTTATTAGTTTCAAGAATAGTTTTTATTAACATTAAAGATGTAAGTATGCCGGTCACCAGTTGGATTATAATCTAATAATATAATGTGCCCAGATTGTTCTCCACCTATGTTAAATCCCTCTTTTAGCATTTCTTCTAAAACATATCTATCTCCTACTTTTGTTTGAATTAAGTTTAATCCATTTTGTTCTGCATACTTATTTAGTCCTAAATTACTCATAACAGTTGCAACAATTGTATCTTTTTTCAAGTTTCCTTTTTCTTTTAGATTGCTTGCAATAATTGCTATTAGTTTATCTCCATCTATTTCGTTTCCTTTTTCATCTATAGCTAAACATCTGTCTCCATCGCCATCATATGCAACACCTAAACTTAGTTTATTTTCTAGTACGAATTTTTTTAATCCATCTAAATGAGTTGAACCACAATTTTCATTTATATTTATTCCATCTGGATTATTATTTATAATTTTGTAATTGATTCCAAGAGATTTAAATATTTTTTCTGCAACATAAGATGTTGCACCATTTGCAGTATCTAAACCTACAATAAAATCATCTTTCTTATTTTTTTCTATTACATCATCAAATTGTTTGCGGAAAAAATATACATATTCATCAATTAAGTCTAATGCATATTCTGATACACCAATTTTATCATTTACTGCAGTTAAATCATCTAATTTTTCTGAATCCATAATTTCTTCTATTTCTTCTTCTAAGGAATCTGGTATTTTCATTCCTTTATTACTAAAATACTTTATTCCATTGAATTCATATGTATTATGTGATGCAGAAATAACAACACTTGCATCTGCATTTAATTTTCTTGTTAAATAAGCTACTGCTGGTGTTGGTATAACGCCCAATAGCTTTACATTTGCTCCATAGCTTAAAAATCCTGCTACCATAGCACTTTCAATTAAAGTTCCAGAAATACGAGTGTCTCTTCCAATTAAAATTGTAGGTGTGTGATCAGTATGCTTTGATAATACATAAGCACCTGCTTTAGCCACTTTGTAAACTAATTTAGGTGATAATTCTGTATTGGCAATTCTTCTAATTCCATCTGTTCCAAAATATTTTCTCAATATATTTCCTTCTTTCTTACCTTTTTAGTTTTAAAATTAGTTTTTCTTTCCATGTTAATTCTATATTATTCGGTTCTTTTTTTTCTATTCTTTTATTTTGCAAAACTAAACTTGGATTAATTGTTGTTAATTTTTCTAATTCTTCTTTTCCAATTATTTCTTCTATTTTTTGTAATATTGTTGGTATTTTAGGATAAATTGTATTTGGTCTATGAACATCACTTCCTAAGAAATGTACCATATTATTTTCTAATAATTTCTTTACTATAATTTGCGCTTTTTCTCCATAATATCCGGTCTATACTTGCATAATTTGCTTGCATTAATACACCTAAATCTATTAAATCATAAATTAACTCTGGGTCTTGTTGGACAAATGAATATCTTTCTGGATGTGCTAAAATAGGTACTAATTTGTATTGCACCATTTCATATACAACATCATATAAATTTATTGGTTCTATATTTAATGGCATTTCAAAAAGTACATAACTAGTGTTATTCATTGTAGTAGCCTTTTTTTCTTCTAATAATTGAATTATATTTTCTGATATGTATATTTCGTTTCCTAAGTATAAATCTATATTAATATTGTATTGACTTAACTTTTGATTAATTGCTTGTATCAATATTTCTCTCTCTTTTATTTCAGTTTCATAATATCCTTCCATATAATGAGAGGTACTAATAATTGATTTAAATCCTACGTCTTGTGCTTCTCTCAGTAATTTCATTGTTTCGTCGATGTTTCTTGCTCCATCATCCACTCCAGGTAATATATGTGAATGTAAGTCAATCATTTTTTAACTTCCTCTCCATAATAATACGTTTCTTTATATTGTTTTGCTGATACTTCAATTTTGTTAATTACAATACCTGTTATTTTTCCTCCAACATTTTTGATGTTGTCTATCATTTTTCTTAAATGTTCTTTTTTGGTCTCTCTGCTTGCTGTTACAATTACTGTAGAATCTACAATTCTTGATAAAATAACAGCATCTGTTACTAATTGAGTTGGTGGTCCATCTAAAATAACAATATCACACATTGATTTTAATTGTTCTATTAAATTCAACATTTCTTCTGAAACTAATAATTCAGATGGGTTTGGTGGAATGCTTCCTGCTGATATTACATATAAATTGTCTATCTTAGTTTCTTGGATGCAATCTTCTAGTTTTAATTCTTCTTCTTTATCTCCAACATTTGATAAGTAATTAGAAAGTCCTGGTCTTGCTGCTATATTAAATATGTTGCATTGTCTTCCTTTTCTCATATCTGCATCTACTAAAATAACTTTTTTACCTGCTTGTGCAAATGTGACAGCTAAATTAGAAGATATCCAACTTTTTCCTTCTCTTGGCATAGTTGATGTTATTAATATTGACTGTAATTTATTGTTTCTATTTGTAAATTGAATATTTGTTCTTAATGTTCTAAATATTTCTGAAATAGGCGATTTTGGATCTATATTTACAATTAATTCACTTTTGTTTTTAATCCTATTAGTATTATTTCTATTTTGGTTTTCGTATAATGGTGTAGATGCTAGTACTGATATTCCAAATTGCTCTTCTACTGTTTCTGCTGTTTTTATTGTAGAGTCTAATATATTTGCAATAAATACATAAATTGCAGATATAACAATACCTATTGCAACAAATATTGCAATATCTTTTGGATGATTAATATTTGATGGTGTTGTTGGCACTGGTGCTTCGTTTATTATTTGGACATTACTAATATTGTATAGTTCTTTTACTTTTTCTATAAAAACTTTTGTAAGTTCATTTGCAATTTTTGCACTATTTTCTGCATTTGAATTTGTTACAACTATTTCAATTAATTCTGTTCCGTTTAGTTGAGTTAACAGCTATATTGCTTGTATTGACTGTCATACTTAAGTTAGAGTTTACTTGATCTATTACCTTTCTACTTTTTATTAATTTGCTATATGTTGATACTAATTTTGAGTTTACTGTTATATCTCCTACTGTTACTGTATTGTTATTTTCTGTATTATTGGTTGATGCTAATAATAATGTTGTAGATGTACTGTATTCTGGTTTTACAAAGTTCATTGTGTAAATAAAACCTATTACTGCACATATTAATACTATTAGTATAATTGTAGTTTTTCTACTCCAAAATATATCAAACAATTCTTTTAAATCTAACTCTTCCATTGTTTCCCCTTTCGCTTTTGTTTTTCACTGCTCAATATTATATCATTTTTAAATTGTTTTGACAATATTTATATTTAATATTTTTATGAAGATTTTTTATATAAAAGAGATAATGTTATAATTAACACTATCTCCTTTAGAATAAACTTTTAATTCATTTATTTTATTATTTTTTCGATTTCTTCTTTTGTTAATTCTGTTATTTGCTCTATTTTGTCAATTGATATTTTTAATTCCATAAGTTTTTTTACTGTTTCTTTTTTATTTTGCATTATTCCGTTCTTTTATTCCGTTCCTTTTTTCCGCTCTTTTTTTCCGCTCTTTTTTTCCGCTCTTTTTTTCCGTTCCTTTATTCCGTTTCTTTATTCCGCTCCTTTATCCCGTTGCTCTAATCCGCTCCTTTCTTCCGCTCTTTTATTGCTATTTCTTTTTCTACTTTTAATCTTGTATTATAATCTTTTTTTGTTTTGTCTACTAAATATGCAATTCTTCTATCTCTTGCTTCTCCTGTTAGGTATTCATATTCTTCATTAGCTTTTTTTATTTCATTATTTTTTTCCATAACTAATGCTACCTCCTTATTATTTTTTTGACATAGAAATTGCATCCATTGGTCTAGTTTTGTTTTGCTTCCTCTTTTTTCTTTTATGAATTTTGGCATTTGTATGTAATGTATTTCTAATTTGTCTGTTACTAATTTATTATTGTATTCTCTTTTAAGTCTTGCTATTTCGTGATATGGTCCTTCTTTAAATATTTCATAATTTAAAATATTTATTCCTATTGTTTTTCTCGTTTCTGTATAATCTTCTCCTGCTTTTAAGTCATTATAATAACTTCCTGACCAATAGTACAAACTTCTGTCTATAAAATTATATTGATTTTCTACTTGGACTTCTATATTTACTATTGTATTGTCGTTTAGTATTGCTAAAATATCTAGTTTTCCAAGTTTATTTTCTTCTAATTCTTTTTCTAAACTTACTTCAGACTGCACTTTTATTTTTTCTATTGGTATTTCTAATACTCCAATTAGAAAATCTTTTAATATACTTTCATTTCCTCTTTTTGAAAATATTTGCTTAAATATATAATCATTAGTTATTGCTGGTTTTTTATTTTCCATATTACTATTCCTTTCTATTTTACCATAAAGGCATGACAAAATCAACCCTTTGGGTAAAAATTTATTGTTTTATTCTAGTTTGATACGTGAATTTTAATTTTGATAAAAATTTTTGATTTAATTTTTTTGAAATTTAATTTTAATGATTTTAATTTTTTTCCTTGATTTTTAATGTTTTGGAATTTTTTCGAAAAAATTTTTTGAATTTAGATTTTTTTATAAATCTTTTTTGAATTAATATTTTAATTTTATTATCATGATTAAATTAAAATGTATTGCAATTTTAAAATTGTAAAAGTAATATATCACATTTTCCATTTTTTTACAATAGTTTTTTTATTTTTTATCAGTATTTTTTCTTTACTCATTATATAGACACATAATTAAACTACTATTTAAATAATAAGCTTAATTATGTGTCTTTTTAACTTTTTAAAATTTGGTAATTTTTTTATATTTCTATCTCTTGTTTTGTTATATTATTTTTTTCTTCAAATTCTAATGACATATTATTTTCTTCTAATAATTCTTTAATTGTCTCACCTGGATGTATAATAAACTCAAAGAATTATCATATTTTCACCTCTTAATACCATTTTTCAGTATTTTTAGGTGAAAATCAAGTGTTTTTCGATATTTTTGTAAAATTTAAAACAATTTTGCTATAATCTATTATATCCATCTATTCCTAAATATGAAAACATACTTTTTCCTTTCATTTTACCTTATACAAAAAGTTGCATATAATGGGATTGACTTTATGTTATTTGAAAATCCAAAGTTTTTAGTAGATATTCTTATAGAATATTTAGGATTATACTTTTCTTTATATATATTCAAACTTTTAGATTGAGTATTATTTCCAGCCTTTACTTCTACTGGTATAATTCCATCTTTATTATATAATAAAAAGTCTACTTCTGCCTTATTTCCTGAATTCCAATAATACAAAGTTATATTATTAGATATAAATGCTTGTGCCACATAGTTTTCTACAATAGCTCCTTTAAACATAAAATTTTCATTTAATAATATTTCTGAAAAGCTTAAATCTAGTAAAGAAGTTAAAATTCCTACGTCACTTAGATATAGTTTAAATGTATCCTCGTGTGCATAAGCTTTTAGTGGTACTTCAACTTTATCAACATATTTACATTTATATATCATTTCACTTGATTCTAACCAATCAATGGCACTCTCAAATCCTCTTTTATTAGCTCCTTGTTCAATATCTGCATATTTAAATTTTTTATTTTCTTTTGCTAAAGAAATAGGAATTGCATTATATACTTTTTCAATTTTTATAGATTCACTATTATTTAATGTATATCTATTCATATCAGCTAAATAAGATACAATTATATTTTTTAATATATTTCTATTCCATAATAAAATATCTTCATTTGCATTCTTATAGTTCAATACTGCTGCTGGCATTCCGCCAATGCATAAATAGGCTCTATACATATCTATTAATTTATCATGTATACTAATTTCTTCTAAATTTTCATAGCATCTTTTTATTTCGTCTACCCACATTTGCTTATCTAAAGCTATCAAAAATTCTTCAAAGTCCATTGGATGCATATATTCAATTTGTACTTTTCCTACTGGAAATGCTGAATTGAATCTTTTTATCTTTACCCCAAGTAAACTACCTGCACAAACAATTATATAATTACTATTACTTTCACAAAAAAATTTCAAAACACTTATAGCTTTTTCTGATTCTTGGATTTCATCTATAAATACTACTGTCCTTCCTGGAATTATCTTTTTATTTAATTCTAATTCTATTTTTCTAACTTTGGTTTCAAAATCAGATTCTTCTTCAAAAATTTTAACTATACTTTGCTTTTCCATTAAATTTATATAAATATAATCCTCAAATTCATTTTTGCAAAATTCATTTATTATATATGTTTTTCCAATTTGTCTAGCTCCTACAACCATCAATGGTGTATCAATATTTTTATTTTTCCAGTCCATTAATACATTATAAAACTTTCTTTTCATTTATATCACCTAAATATATTTTATTAGTTTTTTTTATATTTGTCAATGTGTTTTACATTTTTTTAATACCACTTTTAAGACTTAATTACATTTTTTTGATACCACTTTTTATTTATTCTTGCATTTTTTTGATATTTATATCTCTTGTTTAGCTACTATAGAATATATTTAAAAGAGATAATGCTATAATTGACATTATCTCGTTTAAATTAAACTTTATTTACTTTATTATTTCATCTATTTCTTCCTTTGTTAGCTCTGTTATTTGCTCTATTTTGTCAATTGATATTTTTAATTCCATAAGTTTTTTTACTGTTTCTTTTTTATTTTGCAT